>JANMQB010000460.1:0-4166 GCA_031370155.1 Hyphomicrobiales bacterium
CCGTTTCTTGGCTGGCTGCGGCGCCGCGCGGCGTTGCCGCCGCCGTGCAGAAAGCCCTATGCGTGGGTAAAATCCTAACCCGCCCGCGTCGATTGGCACGCCGCCATTCCGCCCAAGCCGCTTACCGCGCTTTTCGATGACGCCGTGCGCATCCACGCCGGCAAAACATGTATGAGTTTCCGCGGCAAAGACTACCGCTACCGCGACGTCGGGCGGCTGGTCGACCGGGCGGCCCGCGGCTTCCAGGCGCTCGGCGTGCGCCGCGGCATCAAGGTGGCGCTGATGCTGCCCAATTGCCCTTACGCGGTCGTCTGCTTCTATGCCGTGCTCAAGGCGGGCGGCACCGTCGTCAACATCAATCCGCTCTATTCGCGCGTCGAGATCGAGCGCCAGGTGATCGACGCCGACGCCCGCATGCTCGTCAGCCTCGACGTCAAGGCGCTCTATGACAAGGTCGCGGGCCTCGGCTCCCAAGGCGGCTGTCTCGAACGGCTGATCGTCTGCCGCATGAAGGGTGTGCTGCGCTTTACCGAAAAAATCGCCTACGGCTTCTTCAAGAACGGCGAAACCGCCGATGTCGCCGAGGACGAGCGCCATGTTTTCTTCGAGCGCCTGATCGCCAATGACGGCAGATACAAGCCCGTGACCATCGACCCCCTGACCGAGGTCGCGGTGCTGCAATATACCGGCGGCACCACCGGATTTTCCAAGGGCGCCCAGCTCACCCATGCCAATCTCTATGTCAATGCGGCGCAGCTTGCCATGTGGGCTCCCGGCATCGTCCACGGCCGGGAAAAATCGCTTGCCGCCCTGCCCCTGTTCCACGCCTTCGGCATGACGGCGGTGATGAATCTGGGCCTGTGGATCGGCGCCGAGCTGCTGCTGCTGGCCAGATTCCAAACGGCGGAAGTGCTGGAAACCATCGACCGCGAGAAACCGGCGATCTTCATCGGCGTGCCGACCATGTTTTCGGCGCTGATCGATCATCGCGATATCGGCAAGTACGATCTCTCCAGCCTCAAGTTCTGCATTTCCGGCGGCTCGGCGCTCTCGGCCGATATCCAGCAACGCTTCGAGAAACTCGCGGATTGCAAATTGATCGAAGGCTATGGCCTGAGCGAGGCGGCTCCCGTCTGCACGGTCAACCCTCTCGACGGCGGCAAGCCCGGCTCCGTCGGCCTGCCGCTGCCCGGCACGGTGATCGAGATCGTGTCGCTTGAGGATCCGCAAAAGCTTGTCGGGCCCGGCGAGCCCGGCGAGATCTGTGTCGCCGGACCGCAGATCATGGCGGGCTATGCCAACCGCGCCCAGGAGAATGTCGATGCCTTCCGGGGCGGCCGGTTCCATACCGGCGATGTAGGCTTACTCGACGCGGACGGCTATCTCTATATCGTCGACCGCATCAAGGACCTGATCCTGTCGAGCGGCTTCAACGTCTATCCGCGCCAGGTCGAGGACGCCATCCTTGAGCATCCCGCCGTGGCCGAGGCCGCGGTGCGCGGCGTCCCCGACGCCCATCGCGGCGAAGTGGTCAAGGCCTATGTCAGGCTGCGCGAGGGTGCAGCACTCGGCGCGGCGGAACTGCGGGAGTTCCTCAATGACAGGCTGGCGCCCTTCGAGATGCCGCGCCGCATCGAGTTCCGCGCCAGCCTGCCGCGCACCTTTCTGGGCAAGATTTCCAAGAAGGATCTCGAAACTGAACCGGCGGCGGTTGCCCCGGTCCAGAAAGTCGAAGCATAGGAAACGGGAAGGCCAGTCGGAACAATGAAGAATGTCGTGATTGCCGGTTTTGTCCGGTCGCCCTTCACACCCGCCGGCAAGGGCGAATTGCGCGGCGTGCGCCCGGATGAATTGGCGGCCCAGGTGGTCAAGGGTCTGCTCGCCAAGACCGGTGTTGCCGTAGGCGATATCGAGGACCTGATTCTCGGTTGCGCCTTTCCGGAGGGCGAACAGGGTCTCAATGTGGCGCGGCTCGTGGTGTTCCTGGCGGGACTGCCGCAATCGGTTGCGGGCGCCACGGTCAACCGTTTCTGCGGCTCGTCCATGCAGGCGATCCACATGGCGGCGGGCGCCATCCAGATGAATGCGGGCGAGGTCTTCATCTGCGCCGGTGTCGAATCGATGACGCGGGTGCCGATGATGGGCTTCAATCCGATGCCCCATCCCGGCCTCTATGAGCGTTATCCCCAAGCCTATATCTCGATGGGCGAGACGGCCGAGAATGTCGCGGCGAAATATAAAATTCCGCGCGCCGAGCAGGAGGCTTTCGCGATCTCCTCGCAACAGCGCGCCGCCGCCGCGCAAGCCAAAGGACATTTTGACGCCGAGATCGTGCCGATCGAGCAGGACGGTCAGACGATCCGCGCCGATGGCTGCGTAAGACCGGATACCACCGCCGAAGGCCTCGCCGCCCTCAAGCCCGCCTTCGACGCCAAGGGCAGCGTCACCGCCGGCACCTCTTCCCCACTCACCGACGGGGCGGCCGCGGTGCTGGTGTGCAGCGAAGATTATGCCAAGACAAAGAAGTTGCGGCCCTTGGCCCGCATCCGCAGCATTGCGGTTGCCGGTTGCGCGCCGGAGATGATGGGCATCGGTCCGGTGCCCGCCTCGCGCAAGGCGCTTGAGCGGGCCGGGCTTTCGATCAAGGATATCGACGTCGCCGAAGTCAACGAGGCCTTCGCCTCGCAAAGCCTGGCGGTGCTGCGCGATCTCGGCCTCGACCGCGCCAGGGTCAACCTCGACGGCGGCGCCATAGCACTCGGCCATCCGCTGGGCGCCAGCGGCGCCCGCATTACCGGCAAGGCCGCAAGCCTGCTCGCCCGCGAGCGCGGCCGCTTCGCCCTTGCCACCCAATGCATCGGCGGCGGCCAGGGCATCGCCACCGTGCTCGAGGCCGCCGGAGGATAGAAATCCGTAAAATTGTCGGGTTCGTCGCGTTCATTGCGACGAACAACCTTTCCAATTCCTTTACGCATCCACGATAGCATTTTTCCGAACAATCCATCTCAGGTTGCGTAATGCTCAAAGTCTACGCCTGCCTCGTCCAGGAACACGATCTTCGTCTTGTTGTTCTTGCGGCCCTCGTCTGCGCAGTGGCCTCATTCACGGCAGTCAACATGCTGCATCATGTACGCCATTCGACAGGCCGGATGCGGACGCTTTGGCTGGGGGTCGTGGCGACTTCCGCCGGCTTTGGCATTTGGACGACCCACTTCATCGCCATGCTGGCTTTCTCGCCTGGGATTCCCAGCGGATACAACATTACGCTCACCGCGCTTTCGCTCGTCGCCGCGATCATACTGACCGGCTGGGGCTTTGCTGTCGCCCTGTCGCGTAACCTGCCGGCCGCCAATTGGCTTGGCGGGGCGATTGTCGGCGGCGGCATCGCCGTCATGCACTATACCGGCATGGCGGCTTTTGAGATTCAGGGGCGGATTGTCTGGGATCCGGTTCTGGTGGCGGTGTCGATTGCGGCGGGCGGGGTGATCGGCGCCGCGGCCACGCGGGTCGGATTGATCGAAGGCGGCGGCAAGTGGAAAATCTATGGCGCGTTGCTTCTGACTGCCGCAATTGTTAGCCATCACTTTACGGCAATGGCCGCGGTCGCCATCATTCCCGATCCCACCATGGCCGTGCCGGAATCGGCCATGCCCGCAGGCTGGCTTGCCATTGCCGTGGCGACGGCGAGTTTTGCAATTTTGCTGCTTGCAGGCATTGGCCTCGCCTTCGACTTGCGTGACCGATGGCGGGCCAATCAGGGGGCCGACCAAATGCGGGGCCTTGCCAACGCCGCGGTCGAGGGCCTTCTCCTTTGCGATGGCGAGACAATCGTTACCGCGAACGAAAGCTTCGCTACACTGAGCGGCCTCGACAAGGGACAAATCGTCGGCACCACGCTATCTTCGTTTCTGCCGCGGGAAGCCATCCGAAGCCTGTTGGCCGACGATGACAACGACAACAATGAACTGATTGAAGCGGCATTGCGGAGAGCCAGCGGCGGCCCAATTCCGGTCGAACTGGTGGCCCGGTCCGTGGCGTTCACCGGGCGGCCGCATCGCGCGATCGCCGTGCGGGATTTGCGGGTTCGAAAGAAGGCGGAAGCCGACATCAAACATCTCGCCGATCATGACGTGCTGACGGGTCTGGCCAACCGGCGCAGTTTCAAC
>JANMQB010000463.1:0-4380 GCA_031370155.1 Hyphomicrobiales bacterium
CTCGGTCAGCATCTGCTGGACAACTTTGTTGTCATACCAGGTGAAGAAGGCCTGCGACCCCGCATTGTTGTCGGCCTGGATCGTAGCGAGTTCGTCGGTATCGTTGATGTCGCTCGTAATGTAGCTAACATAGGCCTGGTATTCGCCCTTGGTCGTCATTGTCCAGGCGGTGCCGACATCGAACTCGACGATCTCGCTCTTGATCCCGGCCGCCTCCCAGCTCTGTTGAAGGATGGTTGCGACCTGGCGCGACGGGGCATTGCCGGTATCGACCATGATTTGGATCGCGGTCCCGTCATAACCCGACTTCTGCACCAATTCCTTGGCCTTTGCGACGTCAAATGGAATCTTCGCCACGCTTTCCGAATGGTAATTCACTTTCGGCATGTAGGAGTTGGGCACTTCGCCGAAGCCGTAATAAACCGCCTTGAGGATAGCCTCGCGATCGGCTGCATAATTGAGGGCCAGCCGGAAATCCTCGCTGTCGAGCGGCTTCTTCGTGTGGTTCAGATAGACATAGTCGAGACGGAAAATGGGCGTCGACTCGACCACCAGATTGCTGTCGCTCTGGAGCGACGCGGCCTGGTTGAAGGCGACCGTCGAGACCGCGTCATAGTCGCCATTGCGCAGGCCCAGGACACGCGAATTGCTTTCGGGAACATAACGCAGTTCAACCCCGTCCAGGTAGGGAAGCGGCTTGCCGTCGGCACCCATGTCCCAATAATGCGGGTTGGCCTTGAGCACCACGGTTGAGCCGCGCTGATAGCTTTCCACCATGAAGGGGCCCGCGCACATCGGTGCGGAACCGAATTTCTCGGGGCTGGCTTCGTAGGTTTTCTTATGGACAATGCTCGCCGCATAGGCGGAGAGCGCGGACAGCAGAGGCGCGTAAGGTTCCTTCAGTTCGACCTTCACGTGCTGGGCATCGGCCGCGCTAATTGCCTTCACGGGCTTCAGGACAAACGCCAGATACTTCGCCGGGTCACTCAAGGTCTGGAGCGTGAAAACCACATCTTCGACCGTTACCGGATCGCCGTTGCTGAATTTGGCGTCACGGATCTTGAACGTGTAGGTGAGACCATCGGCGGATACCTCCCACGACTCCGCCAGCCCCGGCCTGAGACCCAGTCCGGTATCGTCGGCTTCAACCAGCGCATCGCAGACCTGTTCGATGGCGTAGATCGAGCCGTTGTCGCCAGGGATGAATGGATCGAAGGTCAGCGGTTCATCGGGCCGTGCCAGGATCAGCGTGCCGCCGCGTTTGATTTGCTGGGCCTGTGCGAGTGTCGGCAGCGTAAGCGGAAGCGCGGCGATGAGAACAAAAGCGCCGATGCCGAGGCAAGCCTGACGGCGCCAGGCAGCGCTCAACCCACGATCTTTGCAATTCGACATGACTTTCTCCCCGATAATGATTGCCTGCCCCTGGAACCCCCCAAGGGTTCCTGCGTTCGCGGAGCTGGAAACCTGCAAATCAGACTAGTGTGGCAGCCGGACCGTGACAAGCCTCAATTCCGCGCCTTGATGGGGGCGGTGCGGCCGCGTAGGCTGGGATTGCACGGGACCGGGAGGAAATGGTGAGCAAACTCGAGAACCGCATCCAGGAAATCCTGAACGAGCATATCGGGCGTGGCGTGATCGGTGCGTCGCTGGCCCTCGGCATGCCGGGCGGGGACACCCTTTTTGTCACCAGCGGACTGGCCGACAAGTTCAAGAACATTCCCATGCGAACCGACCACACATTCCGGATCGCCAGTTGCACCAAGACATTTATCGCAACCGGCCTTCACCTCCTGGTCGAAGACGGCAAGCTGGAACTGGACGAGCCGGTCACGCGGTGGTTTCCGGACATGCCAAAAGCGCCTCAGATGCCGGTCCGGATTCTGCTCAATCACCGCAGTGGCCTGCCGGACTTCGAGACCGCGATGCCGATGATCTCGGACAAGATCTGGACGGCGGAAGAGATCGTCGATTTTGCCTTCAGGCACGGCGTGCAGAAGGAACCCTGGCACGGGATGGAGTATTCGAATACGGGTTACGTCCTTGCCGGCATCATCATCGCGCGTGAAACCGGCCGGCCTTATTCGGATCATCTGCGGGAGCGAATTTTCGAGGCGTTGGGAATGCTCGACACATGGGTCGGCACGCATGAAAAATTCCCGATCGAACGGGAAGCGCGCGGCTACCTTCATGTCGAGCTCGAAGGAAAGCCGCAATGGGACATCCAGAGCGCCGGCGAACCCGTAGATGGCGTCTGGGATTCAACCGAATGGTTTCCCATGTCGGGGGCAAATGCTGCGGGCGATATGGTGTCCACGCCGCGGGACGTTGTCACGTTCCTCAATGCGCTCTTCGACGGTAGAATACTTGGCGCTAAACAGTTGTACGAGATGAAGGACAATCTGAAACCTGCGAGTTTCCCGGGATCGAATGTCGTGGCAAACGGCCACGGGATACTGGTGTCGAGATATGGGGACATCGATGTGAAGGGCCATCTCGGCCAGATTCCGGGTCATTCCAGCCTCATGGGCCGCGACGAACAAAGCGGTGTGACGGCCATGCTTGTCCAGAATTCAGGTGCCGCAGACTTCGACTCCTTTTTTCTCAAAGGTGTAAACGAGCCCTTCGGAAAGATATTTCACGCGGCACGCGAGGCGCTCGCCTGAATCCGTGAATTTATGAGCCTTTGGCGACATAGGCGGGAAGTGGCGGAAAGAGGGAGATTCGAACGGACAGTATCAGTGCGTCCGCTTCGATCTCAAAAGCAGGCTTCGCACGCATCGATTGTTGCACGAACCAGCAGATTGATGCTCTAGTGCCTGATCTTTCAAAAGTGCATCCAGAGTGGCTTTACTGGATGGGCACCCTGGACCCTGGCATCTGTCTCGCCCAAATCGGATGATAACCCGTCTCAATCACTGACGACGTGTGAGCACGCGACGCTTACGAATCTATTGCGCAGATCAGGGAGTTTGGAGCGGCGAACATGGTCCGCAGCGAGCCTGAACCTCGCACGGACTACGTGACCCGGCTCCTCGACACGATTGCGCCTAGACACACGGTCACTCCGGCTTCGCCAGCGAACCGACAAAAATCTCATGTGGTTGTGACGACCGCAGTCAGTGCTTCATGTTCAGCGGCGAGGGCGAGGAGTTGCCAGTCCGTGCCCAGGTCGCCTGCGATCTGCACACCGATCGGCAGTCCGCCGGGCGAGCGCATCACGGGCAGGACGAGGGCCGGCCCGCCGGTAAGATTGAAGACCCCGGCGTGTGGCGCAAGGCGCGTCATGCGGTCGACGTGCAGCGCAACGTCGGAATGATCAGTCGGGAAGCGGCCGAGCTTCGGGGCCACATCACTCAGTGCCGGCGAAAGCAGCACGTCGAACCGGTTCCAGACCGCCGCAAAGCGACGCGCGAAATCGTGCCCCCGCCGCATGACGGTCAAGTACTGCGCGGCCGTCATGCGGCGGCCGAGTGCAATCGCGGCGCGATTAATCTCCTCAAGGCCTTCGGGAATAGCCGGGTCGGGGAAGCCAGCTGCTGCCTGTACGCAGACTTGCGCCAGATAAACCTGTCTGGGAAGCG
Source organism: Hyphomicrobiales bacterium (assembly GCA_031370155.1). Taxonomy (GTDB): domain Bacteria; phylum Pseudomonadota; class Alphaproteobacteria; order Rhizobiales; family Aestuariivirgaceae; genus Aestuariivirga. The sequence goes on from JANMQB010000463.1 coordinate 3,582, forward strand.
TCCAATCCTCGAGATCGACGAAGGTCCCGACAGGCTCCACCTGATGACCGAGCGCGAGAAAGTCTGTCACAGCGCGCTCAAGCGCCTGATGCGCGGCGGCGGCGATCACAATATCGGGCGCGGATTCAGTCAACACGCCGATATGGAGTGTGCGTTTGACAGGCTTCTCTGCCGGCGCGGCATAGGGTCGGCCCACATCCTCGCCGGCCATGGCAGTGAGCGCGGCGGACATGTCGCGAATGCTTCGCGTGATAACGCCTTCGCTCACTAGCCCGCCATAAATGTCGCTATGCGCGGGCCCCTGCGGGACGAGGCCACGCGAGGGCTTGAGCCCGAAGAGGCCACAGCAGGCGGCAGGAATACGGATTGATCCCGCTCCGTCAGTCGCATGGGCCATGGGCACCATACCCGAGGCGACCGCTGCCGCTGCGCCGCCTGACGAGCCGCCCGGACTGTGGGCGGGATTGAAGGGATTGCGTGCCGGCCCGAAGAGGACAGGTTCCGTGGTGACGTTAAATCCGAGCTCCGGCAAATTCGTCTTGCCAAGAATGCGCAGTCCCGAGGCCTTGAATCGCCGCGTCAGTTCGTCGTCATGGAGCTGCGGCGGCACACTGGCAAGTGCGCGGCTTGCGCAGCTGGTACGTTTTCCCGCAATCCCCGCGCCGATATCCTTGAGAAGGAATGGCACTCCCGCAAAGGGGCCTTCCGCTCGGGGATCATCGACAGGTTCGTAATAGAGATCGATAACCGCATTGATCTCTGGGTTTCGCGTCGCGATCACTGCATGGGCGGCCTCGAG
>JANMQB010000500.1:0-5075 GCA_031370155.1 Hyphomicrobiales bacterium
GAACGCTTTGCCGGAGCCGTGATGGTGACCGATGGCCAGGTCCACGATGTTCCAACAGACCCTTCGAAGTCCGGCATCGGCGGCCCGCTGCATGCGCTCTTGACCTGCAGCAAGAACGAGCGCGACCGCCGTGTGGTGATCGACCAGGCGCCGCGCTTCGGCATTGTCGGCAAGGAACAGACGATCCGTTTCCATGTCGAGGATATAGGGGGCGACGGCGCGCCCGTGGCGGTGACGGTGAGGCTGGCCGGCCGCGAGCCGCAGGCCGCCAATATCGCGCCGGGCAGCATCGTCGAGTTCTCCTTCCCCATCGATCACGGCGGCCAGAACATCGCCGAGATCGAAGCCGAGCCGATGCCCGGCGAAATCTCGGCGCAGAACAACCGCGCCATCGCGGTCATGGAAGGAATCCGCGACCGGTTGCGGGTGCTCTTGATCTCCGGCGAGCCGCATCCGGGCGAGCGCACCTGGCGCAATCTGCTCAAGGCCGATGCCTCCGTCGATCTGGTGCACTTCACCATCCTGCGCCCGCCGGAAAAGCAGGACGGCACGCCGATCAAGGAGCTCGCGCTCATCGCCTTCCCGACCCGTGAGCTGTTCGTCGAGAAACTCGACGAATTCGATCTCATCATCTTCGACCGCTACCGCCGTCAGGCGGTGCTGCCGCTCGCCTATCTCGCCAATGTCGCCGATTACGTGAACCGCGGCGGCGCCGTGCTGATCGCCTCGGGCCCCGATTTCGCCGCCGAGGATGGCCTCTATGCGACGCCGCTTGCCGATATCATCCCTGCCCCACCCACTGGCCGCGTCATTGAGGGCGCCTTCCGCGCGCGGCTCACCGAACCGGGCCGCCGCCATCCGGTTACCCGCATGCTGCCGGGTGGCGAGACCGAGACGCCGACCTGGGGCCGCTGGTTCCGCCTGATCGACAGCCAACCCACCGAGGGCGAGGTGGTGATGTCCGGCAGCGAAGACAGGCCGCTTCTGGTGCTGTCGCGCCGTGGCCAGGGCCGCGTGGCCCAGCTTCTTTCCGACCACGGCTGGCTGTGGGCCAGAGGCTTCGATGGCGGCGGCCCGCAGACCGAACTTCTGCGCCGCGCCGCCCACTGGCTGATGAAGGAACCCGATCTCGAGGAAGAAGCGCTCGGCGGGCGGCAGGAAGGCCGCCAGCTCGTGGTCGAGCGCCGCACCATGGCCGATCAAGTGGCGCCCGTTACCGTGACGCTCCCCTCCGGCAAGACCGCAACCGTCGAACTCACCGAACAATCGCCAGGCCAGTGGCAGGGCCGTCTCGACATTGCCGAGCCGGGCCTGCATCGCCTGGCCGACGGCAAGCTCGAAGCGGTGGCGGCGGCGGGCAACGCCGATGCGCGGGAAGCCGCCGACGTGATCGCCACGGCAAACAGGCTGGCGCCCGTCGCCAAGGCAACCGGCGGCGGCATCGCCTGGCTCGAAGACGGCATGCCGCGCGTGGTCAAGGCGGCGGCGGGCCGCCAGACCTCCGGCGCCGGCTGGATCGGCTTCAAGGCCAATGGCGCCTATCGGGTGACGGCCATCACCGAGATCCCGCTCTTCGCCACGCTCCTAAGCCTCGGCGCGCTGCTGCTCGCGGTCTGCGCCATGTGGTATCGCGAGGGCCGCTGAGATTTCGGCAAAGCGGTGGGGCGGCAGCACCAGACCTTGCGCTTCCGCGAGAGCCCCGGGCACCAATTCCAGATAGAGAAAGCGCCGGGGATCGTTGGGACCGGGCAGCAGCAGTAGGTTTTCGGCAAGCCGCGCAAATCCCACCCGCGCATAATAAGGCTCGTCGCCCACCAGAATGACAAGGCCGTGCCCCATGGCCCTGGCGCGCCCCAGGCCTTCGCGCATCAGCGCCAGGCCGATCCCCAGATTCTGCCGCTCGGGATGGACCGCGAGCGGTCCCAGCAGCAGGGCATCGGTGCCCCGTTTGCCGATCTTCAGCGGCCAGAAGCTGATGGCGCCGGAAATTCCCACCTCACTGTCGCGGATCACCAGCGACAGGTCGGCAACCGGGCTGTTGCCCTCGCGCAGCCGGTAGGATGTCTTGGTGCGGCGATCGATGCCGAAGCTCTTGCCGAGCAACTCTTCGATTTGTGCCGCGTCGGCGGCTTGCGTGTCTTCGACGGAATGGGAATTAGTCATCGGCGTTGTCCTGCAACGGGTTTCGGTGGGCTATCCGGCCCCCCAGCGCAGATCGTCGATGATGGCGGAGTGGACTCGGATAGGTTCAAACGCGCAAGTCGCGGGCGCGTCGTCGCAGGCAGATGGTTGCGATCCGGGTCATGGCAGGCGCAATAGCCGCGCTGAACGTGTCGGTCAAGCGCCGATCTACCAGTGATGCGCAACGGGCCGCCCGAACAGGATTTCCTCGATCCGCCGCCTGGTGCCGGCGGTCGTATCGGAAGGCAGCGCATCGGCGGCAAAGAATTCGGCCGCGGCGATTTCCGCCGACGGCTTGAAGGGCTCGCGGACGAACCGGCGCAACACGAAGCAGGCGATATGGTCGCCCGGAAACTGCTCGTGGTTGCAAAAGAAGCCATGCAGCCGCGGCTCCTCCTCCGCTACGATGCCCGCTTCCTCGCGGAGTTCCCGCAGGGCGGCGACAAACACCGTTTCACCGCGCTCGACGCCGCCGCCCGGCAAGTTCCAGCCCGGCGAATAGCCGTGACGCACCAGCAGCACACGGCGCTCCGCATCGATCGCCGCCGTGCGCGCGCCTAGCGTCATGCCGCGCATCTGCCGGTGCAGCGGCCGCATGACGGTCCGCGAGGCGATTCTGAACAACTGCCGTTTCATGGCGCGATTATGGTCTCTAATGCCCGAATTTGCGGAGGCCTTCGACCGAGGGATAGACCGGCTCGATTACGAAATAGGCCCACAGCGAGACGTATTCCTCGCCATAGACGAGGACCCGGCGGATGTCGCCTTCGAGCGAGGTGACCGGACCTTCGCGGCCGTCGGGGACCATGACCGTCTGGCCGATCCGGCACCAATTCTCCGGCGCCGGCGGCATGCTCACCGCCGTCAGGATCGTCATCGCTCCAAGCAACGATTTCATTCCCCCAGCCCCTCAGCGGCCGAATCATACCCTGAACTGCGGCGTCGCGGAAGATGAGCGCCTGAGCGCCGAGGGCGGCCTGCCGCGGCGGGCCTTGAAGGCGCGGGAGAATTGCGCCAGCGAGGAAAAGCCGCAGGCGACCGAGACGTCGCGCACGCTCATGGGCGAATAGGTGAGAAGCCGCTCGGCCTTCTCCAGCCGCAAGTCCAGATAGAAACCCATCGGCCTGTGCTTGAGCGCCTGCGCGAACAGCCGCTCCATCTGCCGCACCGATAGGCCGCCGGTTTGCGCCAGGGCCGCCGCATCGAGCGGGTCATCGCTTTCGCCTTCCATCGCCGCGATGATGGCGAGAAGGCGCGGATCGCCGGTGCCATAGCGCGCCCTGGCCGGTACCCGCGCCGCGGGCTCGCCGGCCGGATAACGGAAATGCACCAGCTGATCGGCCACGATCACGGCCAGCGGCCGGCCGAGCAGCCGTCCAATCCAATCCAGCATCATGTCGATGGCCGCGGCACCGCCGGCACAGGTCATGCGGTCGCGGTCGATTTCATAGAGCGCCTGGGTTGCCTGGACCGCAGGGTAGCTCTCGCGGAAGCCCGGCAGGCTTTCCCAGTGGCAGGTGGCGCGGTAGCCGTCGAGCACCCCCGCCTCGGCGAGCAGGAATGGTCCCGTATCGATCCCGGCGAGCAGCACCTTGTCGCGCGCCAGCTTGCGGATCGCCGCCAGCACCGGCTTGGTCGTCCCCCGCTCCGGCTCGTAGCTGGCCGACACCACGGCCATGGCCGGCTTGCCGATATCCTTGAGCCCGCTCGACACCGAAACCGGAATATCGTTGGACGCCGCCACCGGTTCGCCGTCAGCCGAGGCGAAGCGCCACGAAAATACCGGCCCGGCGAAACGGTTGGCGACGCGCAAGGGCTCGAGCGCGCCATAGAGGGCGATCATCGAAAATCTCGGGATCAGCAGGAAGACGACGTCATACTGGGCCATTGGCGAAAATTGATAAGTAAATGGCGAAAAAAGTCAAATCGCTGCCCTGTCCCCCGATACACTGCCACCGCATCGAGGAGCACCCCATGAACCCGAAAATCATCATTACCTGCGCCGTCACCGGCGCCGGCGACACCGTCGGCAGGCATCCCGCCATTCCGGTAACGCCAGAACAGATTGCCAATTCGGCCCTTGAGGCGGCTTCCGCCGGCACCACGGTGGTGCATTGCCATGTCCGCGATCCCCAGACCGGCAAGGGCGCGCGCGGCGTCCATCTTTATCGCGAGGTCGTCGAGCGCATCCGCGCCAAGAATAAGGAAGTGATCATCAACCTGACCGCCGGCATGGGTGGCGATCTCGAAGTAGGTTCCGGCGAAACACCCATGAAATGGGGACCGGGCACCGACCTCGTCGGCCCCGAGGAACGCCTAGTTCATGTCAAGGAACTGCGCCCGGAACTTTGCACCCTCGATTGCGGCTCGCTCAATTTCGGCGACGGCAACACCATCGTTGTGCAGACCCCGGCACAACTGCGCGAACAGGCCCGCCTGATCAAGTCATATGGTGTCAAGCCCGAAATGGAAATCTTCGATAGCGGCAATCTCTGGTTCGCCAAACAGCTCTGCGCCGAAGGCCTGATCGACGATCCGCCGATGTTCCAGCTCTGCCTCGGCATTCCCTGGGGCGCGCCCTATAACTCGGAGACCATGGCCTATCAGAAGGCCCAGCTTCCCAAGAATGCCGTGTGGGCCGCCTTCGGCATCGGCCGCAATGAATTCCCCGCCGTGGCCCAGGCGGTCCTCCTCGGCGGCCATGTCCGCGTCGGTCTCGAGGACAATCTGTGGCTGGAGAAGGGCGTCCACGCCAGCAACGGCAAGCTGGTCGAGAAGGCCGTGAAGATCATAGAACTGCTGGGAACGAGAGTGGCGAGCCCGGATGAGGGGCGGGAGATATTGAATTTGAAGAAGCGAATAGCGAATAGCGAATAGCGAATAGTTTCTTCCCC
>JANMQB010000593.1:0-2788 GCA_031370155.1 Hyphomicrobiales bacterium
GCGGCGATGCCGGCGATCACCTGGCGCGCCGCCGCGACGTCGAGTTTGCCGGTGGCGAAGTAATCGAGAAAGAACAGGGGCTCCGCTCCCTGCACCACCAGATCGTTGACCGACATGGCCACGAGATCGATCCCCACCGTGTCATGGATGCCGCTGTCGATGGCCAGCCTCAGCTTGGTACCCACCCCGTCATTGGCCGCCACCAATACCGGATCGCGAAACCCCGCCGCCTTCAGATCGAACAATCCGCCGAAGCCGCCCAGCGCCGAATCGGTTCCAGACCTTGCCGTCGCCCTGGCCAAGGGCTTGATGGCTTCCACCAGCGCATTGCCGGCCGCGATATCCACACCCGCATCGGCATATGTGATGGATTTTCCTTCCGCTTGTTTGCCGCCGCCCATGCCGCTAGTTTGCCCCAATCCTCTGTGGTTATGCCGTGTGGCCCGCGTGCATAGCCCGAAGTGCTGGCCGAATAAAGCATTGGATGGTCCGCCGGGGCCGCGGGAGCTTTTGCCGGAATGAGGGTTTGGAATGTGTGGCGGTTGGGGCTCGCGGTCATGCTGTCGCTGGGCCCGATGAGCCTTGGCCTCCGCGCCGCCGGACCGGTCGAAACCAGCATCTATGCGGTCCAGGGCGTTGCCGCCGACGTGACCGGCAAGGATGCGACCGCCGCCAAGAACCAGGCGCTCATGGATGTGCAGGTCAAGGCCTTCTTCATTCTGGTCGAAAGGCTGGGCTCGCCGGAGATCGCCCGCGAGCTGTCGGCGATGCGGCTGAAGGAGATCGCGCCCTATCTGAAATCCCTGTCGATCGAGCACGAAAACTCCGCCCCCGGCCGCTATATCGGCAAATTCACGGTGCGCTTTCAGCCCGCCAAAATACAGGCGCTTCTCGGCCGCTACGGCATCGCCGTGCCCTCGCGCCAGGCGCCGGCCGTGGTCATTCTGCCATTGTGGAATGCGCCCGGAGGGCCCGAGCTCTGGGAGGACAATCTGTGGCGCCAGGCCTGGCTCGATCTCGGCGCCGAACAGGCGCTGGTGCCGTTGATCGTGCCGCTCGGCGATCTCGAGGATACCGAAACGCTGGCGGCGGCCGATGCGCTGGCCGGCGAACCCGTCAAGCTCGAAGCCATCCGCCGCCGTTATGACGCGGCAGCCGTGCTGGTGGCCGCCGCCGCCCCCGCCCAAGGCAACGGCATTCACGCCACCATCGCCGGGCGCACGCCGCAGGGCGAGCTGAATTTCAGCAAGACCTATACCTCCGAGACGGCCACGCTCGAGGCCTCGGCCGCCCTTGCCGTGCAACGCCTCCAGGCCCTGATGATCGACAGATACAAGCAGGAAAAGGCCAGGGCCGCGGCCGAAGCCGGGGCGTCCGATCCGGGCTCGGGCCCGTCAAAATCGTTGCCCGTCGCCGTGCCCTTCTCCAGCCCGTCGCAATGGAACGGCATCCGCTCGCGCATTCTCGCCACCCCCAATGTGATCGGCGTCGATGTCTCCACCCTCGACGGCTCGGGCGCGGTGATCCGGCTGATGTTCGTCGATTCGGTCGGCGCCCTCCAGGCCAACATGCAGGGCACCGGCCTCATCCTGTCGCAGGTGGGCGGCACCTGGATGATCGAGCCCATGTGATCGAGCCCCTGTGATGCGCCCATGAACCTGCCCAATCTCATCACCATCGCCCGCATATTGCTGGTGCCGCTCACCGTCTGGCTGATCATATCCGGCGCCTTCGGCTTGGCCTTCCTCGCCTTCATCGTGGCCGGCATCAGCGACGGCGTCGATGGCGCCATTGCCCGCCGCTACGGTCTCAGAACCGAGCTCGGCGCCTATCTCGATCCATTCGCCGACAAGGCGCTCCTGGTGTCGATCTACGTCTCGCTCGGCATGCTCAATTTCCTCCCCGCCTGGCTGGTCATTCTGGTCGTCACCCGCGACATCCTGATCGTCAGCGGGGTGATCCTGTCGCGGCTCTTGGACAAGCCGTTGCTGATGGCGCCCTTGATGATCAGCAAGATCAACACCGCGGCGCAGATCGTCTTTGCCGGCGCCGTTCTCGGCGTGCTCGAGCTGGCGATCGACATCGAGCCGTTGCTGACCGCCGGCAAGATACTGGTCGCCGGCCTGACCGCCGCCTCGGGCGCGCTTTACTTGCGCCAATGGCTGCGTCATATGGCCAATGGCGGCAAGGACGCAGCGAAACCATGAGCCTGCAACGGCAACTCTCCTTCTGGTTCGCAGCACTCTTCGCGCTGATCCTCATCCTGTGGCTGCTGAGCGGCATTCTCCTGCCCTTCGTCGCCGGGCTGGCGCTCGCCTATTTCCTCGATCCCGTCGCCGATCGGCTGGAGCGCCTCGGCCTGCCGCGCCTCGCCGCGACGCTGGCCATCCTGCTGCTCAGCATTCTGGCGCTGGTTCTCGTGCTGCTCCTCATCCTGCCGGTGCTCGGCGACCAGATCGTCAAGTTCGCCAACGATCTGCCGGGCATATTGCAGGCCCTGGTGGCGCGCTTCAATGAGCTTGCCCCCCTGTGGCTCAAGGACATGATCGCCCAGTCCGGCACCGACATCCATGGCCAGGTCACGACCCTGGCCGGCCGCGCCGCCGGCTGGATCGGCACGCTTATCGGCTCCGTCTGGTCGGGCGGCATGGCGCTGGTCAATCTCCTGTCGCTCCTGGTGGTGACGCCCATCGTCGCCTTCTATCTGCTGGCCGATTGGGACCCTATCGTCGCCAAGGTCGATGGCTGGCTGCCGCGCCACCACGCCGAAACCGTGCGCGCCATCGCC
>JANMQB010000595.1:0-6865 GCA_031370155.1 Hyphomicrobiales bacterium
CCCGGCGCAGCCGGGCCTCGAAGGGTCCGGTCGGTCCGGGCTCGCTCGCGGCTCATGCTTCGAGGCTCGCTGGCGCGAGTTCCCCGGCATGAAGAACAATGCCTCAAGATATGCAACTATGATCCGTACGCGGACGAATGGAGTCTACCGCGGCCGCACCGCCTTGATCGGCCGGTAGTCGTCTTCCTCGAGCGGCTCGAATTGCGGCTCTTTCACGGTATTGGCCGCAAAGCGTGCCGCGAGCGCCGACAGCGGGGTGACCGCCGCGGCACGGGCCGGCTCCGCCAACGGATCCTCGGCCCGGCGAATCGAGCCGTAGATATAGGCGCCATTCTCCACCGAGATCGATTCGTTAATCACGTCGCCCTCGACATGTGCCCCCGAATAGAGATGCACATGGGTGCCTCTGATCGGGCCAATCACCCTGCCCCGGATGAAGACCTCCTCGGCCGCGACTTCGCCCTGCACCACGCCGTTGGCTTCGACAACGCAGACCAGCGCCCGGACGCTGCCATGCACGGTGCCGTCGATCTGCAATTCGCCGCCGGTGGTGAGGTTTCCCTCGATCACCACGTCCCGCGAAATTGCCGAAGGTTCCGGCCGCCCGCCCGAATCGTTGCCGCCCTTGGATTTCCTGTTGCGCTTGAAAAACATCGCCTGCCTCAATCCCACCGCTTGGGCCGTCGCCCGACAATAACCCGCCACGGCGGGCTTGTCATGGCCGAATTCCGCCTGTTGGCAACTCTAGGTGCCGGGCCCGGTAAATGTCCGGCCACGGTTTGGCCCATGTTTGATGGCCAATGGTGCTTGCTGCCTGCCGGAGGCTTCATGCTATTGATGTCCGGCGGGATTTGGCCGCGAGCGCGGCCCACTTGGGTGAGACCGCAAGAGAAGAGATAGAATTGCGACGGCGTGTAGCCAAAATATCGGTGTTGGTCCTGGTCTCGGCGATCGCGGCCGTCGTGATCGTCGGGGCGGCCTTCTATTGGCGCCTGTCGCTGGGACCGGTGTCGCTGAATTTCATGACCGGCACGATCCAAAGCCAGATCAACAAGAATCTCACCGGCATGGCGGTGGTGGTCGAAGGCGCGGTAATCGAACGGGCCGCGGGGAGCGGCATTCCGCAGTTCCGCCTGCGCAACATCGTCCTGCGGGACGCCGAGGGCAAGACCATAGCGCGCGCGCCGCGGGCCGCGATCGGTGTCGACGAGCTGGCGCTTTTCACCGGCCGCATCGTGCCGAAATCGTTGCAGCTCATCGGCCCGCGGGTCTTCGTCAGGCGGAGTCTAGAGGGCGGCATCGAGTTGGGCTTCGGCACGCCGGCGGCAGCGGAGGATGAATATGTCGTGCTGGAAGACGACTCAAATGCCGCGGCAGGTAAGAGCAATCAGGAGGATGGCGCCCGCACGATCGAATCGGAAACCCGCGGCGGCTGGTTAATCGATGCCCTCTCCGGCGGCGCGGATGCAGACTCGCAGGCAATCAGTTCGATTGAAGATATCCGGGTGACCGAGGCCTCGATCCGGCTCTACGACGAGGCAAATGATTCGGAATGGTACGCGCCGAGCGCCGATCTGGTGTTCCGCCGCATGCCTTTCGGCTTTACCGTTTTCACCAACACCGCGATCGCCAATGGTGGCGGGGCTGGAACCTGGCGCACCGAAATCTCCGCCAGCTACCGGCGCGACAGCAAGTCCTTCTCGATCGGCGCGCGGTTCTACGATCTCTTGCCTGCCAACATTTCGGACCAGATATTCGCCTTGTCGCAGCTCGCCCGCGTCAGGGTTCCGCTCTCCGGCCATGCCGAAATCGAAATGACCGATGCCGGCACGATCACCAAGGCTTCCGCCGAATTTGCAGCCGCGGCCGGCGAGGTTGGACTGCCGGATTATCTGGCGCAACCTATCGCGGTCCAGGAGGGCTCATTGCGGGCCGATTATGATCCGGCGACCGGCGGTTTCGTCATCTCCGATTCAGTGCTGGTTGCCGGCGGTGCGCGTTCCGAACTGACCGGTGGAATTCTGCCGGTCCGTTCCGCCGACGGCCGGCTCGTGGCGCTCAAAATCGATCTAAAGGCAAGAAACACGGACACTGCCGGCTCGGATGCAACAGCCGCCGGTGGCGTCGACCGCATTGACTTTTCCGGCACTGCTGCAATCGAGGAGGCTCGTCTCGACATCGACGATCTCATGGTGATGGCGGGTGGCAGCGGGGTGCGGCTGCGCGGCACCATCACCGGCGGCGAGCAGTCGGCCGGCATCCGCCTTGCCGGCCGGGTTAAGGATGTTTCGTCGGAATTGCTCAAGCGCCTATGGCCGCCCGTCGTCGCGCCGAGGACGCGGGGGTGGGTCGACCAGAATATAAAAGCCGGTAAGATCACCGAAGGCGAATTCCGGATCGACCTGCCCGTCGATGCCATGGCATTTTCCTTGCGTGACAAGCGGCTGCCGGACGGCAGCGTCAATCTTCGCTTCAAGATGGCGAATGTCACAACGTCCTATTTCAAGGACCTGCCGCCGCTCCGGAAGGCCGACGGCGAGGCGGAGCTGAGCAGCAACGAGTTTTCCGTCAAAGTCGATAATGCAATATTGACGCTGCCATCGGGACGTGAAGTAACACTTGCCCGGGGTAGCATGGCGGCAACCAGAATTCTGGCCCTCGAAGCCCCTGCGGTGTTCACTTTCAATGTCAAGGCGAGCGCCCAGGCGTTGCTCGAGTATCTCGATCTACCGGCCCTGTCTCTCATCAAGAATGCCGGTGTCGACAGCAGCAAACTGGGTGGCGAGGCCAGCCTGGCAGTCACACTGAAGCTGCCGTTGGTCAAGAACCTGCCGCGCGAGCGCGTGGTGGTCACAGCCGCGGCAAAGATCGAGAATGCAAATCTCGAAGGTGCGCTGCCCGGCATCGACATCACTGGGGGCAGCTTCGATATTGCCATGGCTGAGGGCAAAATCGAGGCGCAAGGACCGGCAAAGATCAACGGCATTCCCGCAACGATCTCTTGGGCGCGCCAAGCTGGCCGCGGCGCCACACAATCCGCCGTGATCGCCGTGGATCTCGACGAAGAGCAGCGCGACAAGGTCGGTGCCCGCCTGGGCGGCTATATCCGCGGATCAGTGAAGGTCAAGGCCATCATTCCCGATCTCGCGGACGAAAACGGCCGCATCGACATCGAGGCCGATCTGTCGAAAGCCGAGTTGCGCCTCGGCGCCATTGCCTGGGTGCGAACGCCGGTACCGAAGACCAGTGCCAAGTTCTCCTACCTGTCACGCGGCGAGGCGGGGCGACGGATCGAAAATCTCGAGATCAAGGGTCTGGGGCTCTTCATCAAGGGCGACATCAAGCTTGCCACCAAGGGCGGCTTGCGCGAGGCGTATTTGACCGACGTCCAGTTGAGCGAGGACGATCATTTCGAGGTCTACATGAAGGCCGTCGATGGCGGTATTTCAGTGAACATATCAGGCGACCGATATGATGCGAGGCCTCTGATCAAGTCGATGTTCGGGCCGAAGACGGGCGGCGGCACAGGGGGCGGCGACAATCAGCTAGTGACCGTCAATGCCGACATCGGCCGACTCTATGCTCACCGGGGAGAAGTCATTACCGGTGTCACCGGCACCATCAGCACTAGAGCCAGCACGGTTCAGCGTGCCGAGATACGCGGCACGTTCCTGTCCGGTCAGCCGATCACAATGCGCATCGTTCCGGCCGGTGACGACCGCGAATTGCGCATTGCCGGCCGCGACGGCGGGGCGGCATTGCGCGCCGCCAATCTCTATTCGAAAGTCGCCGGCGGCCAGATCGACTTCTATGCCCTGCTCGCCAACGATACGAATTCTTCAGTGCGGCGTGGTCAATTGATCCTCCGCAATTTCGAGGTGCGCAACGAGGCGGCCCTCGCGGAACTCGACCAGAAAGGCAAACCGCGACAGTCGGGCCCGCGCAAAGAGGGCATATCCTTCAAGCGCCTGACTTTGCCTTTCACCACCGATGCCAAATTCGTCCGCATCGGCGACTCGCTAATTCGAGGCGACGATCTGGGCGCCACCGCCGAGGGACTGATCCGCAAAAGCGATGGAGCAATCGACATCACCGGCACGATCATTCCGGCTTACGGCGCCAATGCGGCCCTAGGGAAGATTCCACTGATTGGCGATATCCTTACCGGCGGGGGCGGCGAAGGGATTTTCGGCCTCACCTATGCGCTTGGTGGCACCATGGCCGAGCCGCGCTTTCAGGTGAATCCGGTCTCGGCCATAGCACCCGGTATTCTCCGCAAATTCTTCGAGTTCGGCGGTTCCGGCGCTCCGCCCCAAAGCTTTCAGAAGAACACCGACAAGAGCGGATGATCATGCAGGCTTGACGAGCACATGCTTCTTCTTGCCCATCGACAGCTTGATTGTGCCATCTCTGCCCAAGAGATTGAGCCTTAGGACGAGTTTTTCATCCGAAACTTGCTGGTCGTTCAATCTGATGGCGCCACCCTGCACCGCCCGCCGCGCCTCGCCATTCGACGAGGCGAAACCGGCTGCCACGCAAGCCTGAAGCAATCCAGTGCCCTTGTTGAGATCAAGCACGATGGTGGGCAGGCCTTCGGCGCTGGCACCCTCCTCGAAGGTCTTCCGTGCTGTCTCGGCGGCGGCCTGCGCGGCGGCGCGGCCATGCAGCAATGCGGTCGCCTCATTGGCGAGGATCTTTTTGGACTCGTTGATCTCGGAACCACCGAGGCCGGCGAGGCGGTCAATCTCGGCCATCGGCAATTCAGTGTAGAGCTTGAGGAAGCGGGCGACATCGGCATCCTCGGCATTGCGCCAGTACTGCCAATACTCGTAAGCCGAGAGCAGATCGGCGTTGAGCCAGACGGCGCCAGCCGCGGTCTTGCCCATCTTGGCGCCCGACGAGGTGGTGAGCAGCGGCGTGGTCAACGCGTAAAGTTGGCGGCCATCGACGCGGCGTCCCAATTCCATGCCGTTGACGATGTTGCCCCACTGGTCCGACCCGCCCATTTGCAGAATGCAATCGTAGCGGCGACTCAGCTCGAGGAAGTCATAGGCCTGGAGGATCATGTAGTTGAATTCGAGAAAGGTGAGCGGCTGCTCGCGTTCGAGCCGGAGCTTCACCGAATCGAAAGCAAGCATGCGGTTGACGGTGAAATGCACGCCGTAATCGCGCAGGAAGTCGATGTAATTGAGATGGTCCAGCCAGTCGGCGTTGTTGATCATCAGGGCGTCGCCGGCGCCCTGCCCGAAATCGAGGAATTTCGTGAACACCTGTTTGATGCCGGCGAGATTGGCGGCGATCTGTTCACCGGTGAGCAGCTTGCGGCTTTCCTCCTTGCCCGAGGGATCGCCGATTTTCGTGGTGCCGCCGCCCATCAGCGCGATCGGGCGGTGGCCGGTCTTCTGCAGCCAGCGCAGCATCATGATTTGAACGAGCGAGCCGGCATGGAGGCTGGCGGCCGTCGCATCGAACCCGATATAAGCGGCGATGCGGCCGGCCCTGGCCGCCGCGTCGAGCCCTTCGGCATCGGATATCTGGTGGATAAAGCCGCGTTCAGTGAGGACATTCAGGAAATCGGACTTGAACTTGCTCATCGAAATCACTCGTTTATAGGTGGCGGGTCTTAGCACGGAGAAAACCACTGTCCAAACTGATGAGCGCGATCGGGCTGATGTCGGGAACCTCCCTCGACGGCATCGATGTCGCCCTGATCAAGACCGATGGCAGCGACGAGGTTCACCGGGGACCGGCGCGCACCTATGCCTATGGGCCTGACGAGCGGGCGACGCTCCGCGAGGCTATCGCCGAGGCGGCGCAGTTGACGGACCGCCGGGCGCGGCCGGGAAGTCTTGCCGCCGTCGAGTGGTCGCTCACTGAATGGCATGCGCTGGCGGTTCAGTCCTTCTGCGAAGAGACCGGCATCACCGACAGCGAAATCGACTTCATCGGCTTTCATGGCCAGACGGTCATCCATCGTCCCGACATCGGTCTCACGGTGCAATTGGGCGATGGCGCGCTGCTGGCACGGCGCACCGGAAAACCGGTCATTTATGACATGCGGGCGGCCGATGTGGCGGCGGGCGGCCAGGGTGCGCCGCTGGCGCCCGTCTATCACCGAGCATTGGCGGCAAAGTTCGCCGAGCGGCCGGTGGCCTTCATCAATATCGGCGGCGTCGCCAATATGACGTGGATCGGAGCCGATGACGATATCGCGGCCTTCGACACCGGCCCCGGCAATGCGCTAATCGACGACTGGTGCGAACGCCATCTGGGCGAACCCTTCGACCGCGACGGGGCGCTGGCCGCAACAGGCGTGCTGGACGCCAAGGCCTTCATGACCCTGGCGCTGCATCCCTATTTCGAGAAACCCATTCCAAAGTCGCTCGACCGCAATGCTTTCGATATCTCCTGCCTCGAGGGGCTGAGCCCGGCGGACGGGGCGGCAACGCTCGTGCATTTCACCGCCACATCGATCGGGCGGGCGGCGGGGCGCTTTTCCGAGCGTCCGAAGGTCTATGTAATCTGTGGCGGCGGGCGGCGAAACCCGAGTCTGATGAAAGAGATACGTGGGCTTTTTGAGCCTTTGGGTGAGCGCGTGCTCACGGCCGAGGAGGCGGGCTTCGACGGCGATGCCATGGAAGCGGAGGCGTGGGCGTATATGGCGGTCAGAAGCCAGCGGGGGCTGCCGTTGACCTATCCCATGACCACGGGCGTGGCGCAGGCCATGACTGGCGGAGTGCTGGCTAGACCGGACGTTGCAGATTGAGGCCAAGTCGATCGCACCTTTCGAGGTGGGGTGGGGCTTAGCCATAGCTCCGCCCGTGCTGGCCCGGACACAATTCCGGACCGCGGGACAGGCAGAGGT
>JANMQB010000008.1:0-2446 GCA_031370155.1 Hyphomicrobiales bacterium
AAACGCGGGTCTTTCTTCATGGCAGGCTCACGTTCTATGATCGGCCGATGGGGAGGACAGACATGGGCAAATTACAGACCATACCGGCGCGGCGCGGCAAGGCGGTGCGGGTGAGCAAAGGCCAATCGGTCAAGATCATCAACACGCATGGCAATCAGGTCGTGGATACCTGGGCCTTCAATGCCGGGGACCTGCGCGAATACATGGGCATGGAGCACTGCCGTGCCTTCTGGACGAGGCTCTATCCGGTGGCGGGCGACAAGATGGTGACCAACCGGCGCCGCCCGATCCTGACGCTCGTCGAGGATACCTCACCCGGCCGCCACGACACGCTGATTGCACCCTGCGACAACGAGCGCTACGGGCTTCTCGGCTGCACCGCCTATCACGACAATTGCCGCGACAACATGCATGCGGGGCTGGCGGAGCTCGGCATGTTGGTGCCCTATTGCCCGCCTTCGCTCAACACCTTCATGAACATTCCCTGGCGCCAGGACGGCTCGCTCGAATGGGGCAATTGCCTGTGCAGGAAAGGCGATTACGTGATCTTCCGCGCCGAAATGGATGCGATCGTGGTGTTCTCCGCCTGCCCGCAGGACATGCTGCCGATCAACAATGGCGTGACGACAGAAGCGCATTTCGAAGTGCTGGATTAGGGGAAGCTTTCCCTCGCCCCCACGGGGAGAAGGAAAATGTCTGATTCAACTCAGCTCTCGAAGCGTTCGTAGACAATGCGGGCGAGCTGCATCATGCGGGTGCGGTCCATTTCGCCGGCGATGGCAAGACCCAGAGGCCCGTTGAGCCAGTAGCACGCGACAAGGCCGCCCCTCTCCTCGACCCGCAGGGCTGCTTCGGTATTGCTGGGATTGGCGGTGAGGAAGATGGTGATGCGCTTCTTCCCCGCATCTTCATACATGAGCTGGGCGGCGGGGCGGTTACCGGCGGCAAGCAGGCGGCCGCCGAGCAAAGTATAGCCCTCGGCCGAAAGATCCGGGATGACGAAGGCGGTGCCGACGCGCTTCGACAGCCAGGCCTGCAGATGATCCTTCTCGGCGGCCGCCACCTCGACGGGATGGCGCACTTCAACGGCAAAGATTTCATGGGCGCCGATGGCGCGGTCGGCAATGGTGACCGAGGAGCCGGCGCCGGACTGCAGCGCCGCCAGCCAGCCGCCAGCACCGCCGGCGATGAGCAATGCCAGGCCCGCCGCCATCGCCGCGTAAGGCAGAGCGCCGCGGCCGCCGCGGTGGCGCAAGGCGGCGGCGAGGGAGTGAGGCACGGGCTCGCGCAGTACCGGATCGTAGGCCGTCTTCAGCGCTTCTCTCTGGCGCTCGATGGCCTCAAGGGTGGCGCGCGCGGCTGCGTCATTGGCCAGCAATTCTTCGATGGCGAGGCGGTCGGCGCCGTCGAGTTCGCCATCGGCATAGGCATGCAGCGCCCAGGTTTCGATTGTCTTCATGACCGTTATTTCACCCTTCTCAGGACCGTGTGGCCACGGTCTTCCAGAATCCGTTGCAGGGCGGCGCGGGCCCGCGACAGGCGCGACATCACCGTGCCGATGGGAACGCCGGCGATCTCGGCGGCATCCCGGTAACTCATGTCCTCCAGCGCCACGAGCACGATCACCTCGCGGTGCTGTTGCGGCAGGCGGTCGAGGGCCTCGGCGATCAGCGCCACCGACAGGCGATCTTCCTGGCTCGGCGGTGTTGCCCCCTCGCCGCCAGTAAGATCGTCCACCGATTTCACCACGGCGGAGCGGCGGTCGCGGCGCAGGCCGCTGATAAAGAGGTTGCGCAGGACCGCATAGAGCCAGGCCCTGAGCGGCCGCGCCGGGTCGTAAAGATGGCTCTTGATCAGCGCCCGCTCGAGGCAGTCCTGCACCAAATCGTCGGCCAAGGCCGCATCGCCCACCAGGGCGCGCGAAAAGCGCCGCAGGTGCGGAAGCTCGGCTGCCAGCTGCGACCGGAAATCCATCTTCTGCCCTTCTGCGGAAATTACGCCGCAAACCGAAGCTTATTCCATGGTCAGGGTGCCGACCATTTGTCGCGCATGGTTACCAATTCCTCGGCCGCCGTCGGATGCACGGCCATGGTGCGGTCGAAATCGTCCTTGGTCAGCCCGGCCTTCAACGGGATGGCAAGAAGCTGTGCCATCTCCCCGGCATCCGGGCAGAGGATGTGCGCGCCAGGCACCTTTTTCGAGGTGCCGTCGACCACCAGCTTCATCAGCATCTTTTCATCGCGGCCCGACAGCGTGTGCCGCATCGGCCGGAAGGTGGCGCGGTAGATTTCGATGTCGGCAAAACGCTTGACGGCCTCGTCCTCCGACAGGCCGACGGTACCGATCTCCGGCTGCGAAAAGACCGCGGTGGCGATCGTCTCGTGATCGGGCGCGGTCGGATTGCCCTTGAAGGCGGTCTCTATGAAACACATCGCCTCATGGATCG
>JANMQB010000023.1:0-2802 GCA_031370155.1 Hyphomicrobiales bacterium
TTGCAGATGGTGATGGAATTCCTGAAGCCGATCGAGGTGAGCGACGACACGATGGCGCTCGATGCCATGAAGGAAGTGGGCCCCGGCGGCCATTTCTTCGGCGCGGCGCATACGCTGGAGCGCTATGCGACGGCCTTTTACCAGCCGCTGATATCCGATTGGCGGAATTTCGAGCAATGGCAAGCGGCGGGCTCGCCCAAGGCGCATGAGAAGGCCAATGCACTGTGGAAGCGCGCGCTGGCGGAGTATGTGGAACCGAAGCTCGACCCGGCGATCGCCGAAGAAATCGATAAATTCGTGGCGCGGCGCGAGCGCGAAGGCGGCGAGCCGACTGACTTCTAATCGCGCGAATAGACGAGCCTGAGCTTGGGCGGAGCGGCGCCTTCGCCGCGAAGCGCCATCTCATAGGAAAGCCTGAGCGCCTGCGCTTGCTGCTCGCGCGGCATGTCCGCCAGCAATTCCGCGAGCGCCGTTTCCAGCGACTTGGCGAAGCCGCGGCAGCCGTTGGCGAGCGCCTCCTCGACGATGAAGGAGGTGAGACAATAGACTGACACTTTGCCGGTGGCTTGTTCTGCGATCGGTCGTTCGGTTTCAACTCTACGCACGGTTCCGTCCCCTCTGCCGATTGTGGATGGCCCCAGTCATTCACCTTCCGCGAGTCCTGATGCCGATGCAGCACCCGCGGACAGGATGCAGCTTCACCGGGAAATGCCAATGCGGCAATATGGGAGAAGTGCCATAGTGCTTGACTTAGCGATAGATTGGCTACGCGGCGGCAGGATTTTCCGGAGATTTGGTGGAGCAAGGAATGGGCATTGAGTTGACGGATGGTGAAATCGAAAGCTTCCGGCGCGACGGCGCCGTTCCGCTTTATGGATTTTTTAAGGAATGGGTCGAGACGCTGCGCGAAGGCATCGCCCGCAACATGGCGGAGCCTTCGGCGGACGCGAAAATCTACACCGGCCGGAACGGGGCAGGGCGCTTCTTCGGCGACTACTGCAACTGGGCGCGGATTGCCGAATACCGCGACTTCATCTTCAACTCGCCCGCCGCCGGGATCGGCCGTATACTGATGAATTCCCGCAGCGTGCGCCTGTTCCACGAGCATGTTTTGGTCAAGGAGGCAGCCGCCGACGTGGCGACACCGTGGCACCAGGACCTGCCCTATTATTGCGTCGACGGCAGCCAGACCGTGAGCCTGTGGCTGCCGCTCGATCCCGTGCCGCGCCAGCGCACTTTGGAATTCGTTGGCGGCTCCCATGCCTGGGGAAAATATTTCCGCCCCGAGCGCTTCAACAAGGCGCCGCTCAACGAGAATGACGGGCTCGAGCCGGTGCCCGATATCGACGGCAACCGCGGAAACTACTCGGTGCTTGGCTGGGCGCTTGAACCCGGCGATGCGGTCGCCTTCGACTACCGCACCCTGCACGGTGCGCCCGCCAACACTTCGCCGAGCCAGCAGCGCCGCGCCTTCTCGCTCCGCCTGATCGGCGACGATGTGCGCTTTGCCAGGCGCGCCAATGTGGTGACTTCGCCGCCCTTCCGCGACGTGCAGCTCGCCCACGGCGCGATCATGGATGCGCCGGAATTTCCGCTGCTGCCGGCCGGTTGAAAAAGGCATAGCTCCGCCCTTGCTGGCCCGGACACATTTCCGGACCGGGGGAGAGAAAGTTCCGCTTCGTGAAGCGGAGGGAAGGCGCAGGCAGCCCTTCACCACAGTAGAAATTGGAACAAGTGGTTCTTCAGGCCACCTGCGCCGCGGATTTTGACCGTTACCCACACCCGACTTCCAGATATGTCCGACAACCATTTCATCTGAACATACCCTTTATCCACTAAAGGAGTTCCAGCCGCAGCGGGCCGGAAGGGAGTGTGGGCGGTGGTCCCTGGTTAAGCCCTGCCTCCGTAAAGACAGAACCATTTCAGGCCCCGCATCCCCTTCCCCGATCAACGACGGCTCGCGAACCGCCCTCCTTGGGAAGGAGACGGGGAATATATGGCACACAATAGGAACATTGTCAAGAGGGTTTAGGAAAAAAAGTTGGTGGCGGTTGCCGATATCAACTCACGCTATCGGGGAGTTTTTCCTTACGCCTGGCCATATAGGCCAGAAGCTGCTCGTCGAGGCCGGGATCCAGCGCCGGGGCTTCGTATTCGCGCAGCATCTTCTTCCACTGGCCGTTGGCGCGGGCGGCTGCATCCATTTCGCCGGCGTCGCGCCATTGCTCGTATGAATTGTTGTCGGCTACCGCCGAGCGCCAGAAGGCGTTCTCGAAATTGGCCCGTGTGTGCGCGCAGCCGAGAAAGTGCGAACCCGGGCCCACTTCCTGGATGGCATCGAGGGCCTGGCCGTTCTCGGAAAAATCGACGCCCTCGGCAAAGCGCTGGAACATGGTGAGCTGGTCGGCGTCGATGATGAACTTCTCGTAGCCGGAGACAAGGCCGCCTTCCAGCCAGCCCGCCGCATGCAGACAGAAATTGACGCCGCCAAGCAATGTCGGCCACAGCGTATTGGCGCTCTCATGCGCCGCCTGGGCATCGGGAAGCTTCGAGGCGCACAAGCCTCCGCCCGAGCGAAAGGGAACGCCGAGGCGCCGCGCCAGCTGTGCCGCGCCGAAGAGCACATGGGCCGGCTCCGGCGTGCCGAAAGTCGGCGCGCCCGACTGCATGGAGATCGACGAGGCGAAAGTGCCGAACACCACCGGCGCGCCCGGCCGGCAGAGCTGGGCGAAGGCCATGCCGACGGAAGCTTCCGCCAGAATCTGGGTGAGGGTGCCGACCACGGTGACCGCCGACATGGCG
>JANMQB010000029.1:0-2561 GCA_031370155.1 Hyphomicrobiales bacterium
CGCGCAGCCCGCTTCCGCCGCCTGCCAGGCCGCTTCCGACCCCGCCATTCCGGCGCCGACGATGTGGATGGGGTTTGTCATGGGCCGGTGGTACCATGCGGATGCCCGGCATGCCAATGACCGCTTCGCGGCGGCCTAGGCGCGACACTTGACGGGCGGCGGCGCTTCCACGAAACTTGTCATATGGAACATCCCTTGATTGTCATCGATCCGGAAATACTTGCCGGCAAGCCGGTGCTACGCGGAACCCGGCTGTCGGTGGATTTTATCATCGGCCTGATGGCGGAGGGCTGGAGCGAGGCGCAGATCGTCGAGAATTATCCCGGCGTGAGTCATGAAGGCCTGATTGCGTGCCTGGCCTATGCCCGCGATGTTCTCCGCTCCGAGCGCGTATTCCCCAGCGCCGCCTGAATGCGGTTTCTCTGCAATGAGAATATTCCGAAGTCACTGCGCCCGGATAAATGAGGAGATTTGACCTTGTCATCGGTACTTGCCAAAATTTCCGCCGAACTCGATCAAATCCGCGCCCAGTCTTTGTGGAAGACCGAGCGGCCGATCCTGTCGCCGCAAGACGCGCACATAAGGGTGGCGGGCGGGCGCGAGGTTCTCAATTTCTGCGCCAACAATTATCTCGGGCTCGCCGATCATCCGGCGCTGATTGCCGCCGCCAAACAGGCCCTCGACAGCCACGGCCTCGGCATGGCGTCGGTGCGCTTCATCTGCGGCACCTCCGATCTGCATGTGGCGCTTGAGCGGCGCATCGCCGATTATTTGCAGATGGAGGAGGCCATTCTCTATGCCGCCTGCTTCGATGCCAATGGCGGCGTATTCGAGCCGCTGTTCGGCGAAAAGGATGCGATCGTCTCCGACGCCCTCAACCACGCCTCGATCATCGACGGCATCCGCCTGTCGAAGGCCAAACGCTATCGCTTCGCCAATGGCGACATGGACGATCTCGAAAAGCAGCTCAAAGCCGCGCGCGGCGAGGGCGCCCACCGTGTCGTCGTGGTCAGCGACGGCGTCTTTTCGATGGACGGCTATTTCGCCAAGCTCGCCGACATCCGCCGCCTCGCCGATCGCTACGACGCGCTGATCCTGGTGGACGATTGCCACGCCACCGGCTTCATCGGGCCGCAGGGGCGGGGCACGCCGGCCCGCGCCGCCATCAAGGTGGATATTCTGACCGGCACGCTGGGCAAGGCCCTGGGCGGCTCGGCCGGCGGCTTTATCGCGGCGGCCAAACCCATTGTCGATCTGCTGCGCCAGCGCTCCAGGCCCTATCTCTTCTCCAACGCCCTGCCGCCGCCCATCGTCGCCGCCGCCATCAAGGCGATCGATCTGGCGGAGCAAGGCGACGAATTGCGCACCCGGCTCTTCGACAATGCCAAGCGCTTCCGTGCCGGAATGGCCAAGGCGGGCTTCAGTCTTCTCGCGGGCGAGCATCCGATTATCCCGGTGATGCTGGGCGAGGCGAAACCCGCCCAGGACATGGCGGCAAAGCTCTTTGAGAAAGGCATCTATGTGACCGGCTTTTTCTTCCCCGTGGTGCCGAAGGGTGCCGCCCGCATCCGCACCCAGATGTCGGCCGCCCATTCGCCAGCCGACGTCGATGCCGCGGTCGCGGCGTTCACCGGGGTGGGCAAGGAATTGGGAGTGATCTGAGCATGCGCGCGCTGGTGAAAGCGGAAAAATCCGAGGGCCTGACACTCCGCGACGAGCCCATTCCGAAAATCGGGCCCGACGATATTCTCATCAAGGTGGCCAAGACCGGCATCTGCGGCACCGATCTGCACATCTGGAACTGGGACGAATGGGCTCGGAAAACCATCCCGGTGCCCATGGTGGTGGGCCACGAGTTCTCCGGCCGGGTGGTTGAGGTTGGCAGCCATGTACGCACCGTGAAGCTGGACGACCGGGTTTCCGGCGAGGGCCATTTGATCGCCATGAAAAGCCGCATGGCGCGGGCCGGCCACTTCCATCTCGATCCCGAAACCAAGGGCGTCGGCGTCAATGTGCCCGGCGCCTTCGCCGAGTATCTCAAGCTCCCCGCCTTCAACGCCATCCATCTGCCGCCCGAGGTGGACGACGAGATCGGCGCCATTCTCGATCCCCTCGGCAATGCCGTGCACACGGCACTTTCCTACGATCTGGTGGGCGAGGATGTGCTGATCACCGGCGCCGGCCCCATCGGCATCATGGCCGCCGCCGTCTGCCGCCATGTCGGCGCGCGGCATGTAGTGGTGACCGACGTCAACGACTACCGCCTCGATCTCTGCAATCAGGTGACAAGCGCGGTGACCGTCAATGTCTCCAAGCAAGACCTGCGTTCCGTCATGGATCGCCTTGGAATGAAGGAGGGCTTCGACATCGGCCTCGAAATGTCGGGCGCCCCCGCCGCCTTTGAGCAGATGACCCAGCACCTCATCATGGGCGGCAAGATCGCCATGCTCGGCATCCCGTCGGGCAAGATGCCGGTCGACTGGAATTCGATCATCTTCAAGGCGCTGACCATCAAGGGCATCTACGGCCGCGAGATGTTCGAGACCTGGTACAAGATGATC
>JANMQB010000570.1:0-3356 GCA_031370155.1 Hyphomicrobiales bacterium
GCATGATCGCGATAGGTGCTTCCGCGCTGGCTCCAGATGTCGGTTGCATCGTTGAGCCGCACTGCCGGTGTCACGCCCTTTTTCTTGAACACGCCGCGCTTGACCAGGGTTTCTGCCGAGGAGGCCGACATCAGCATGATATCGATGAGGCCCGAGTTTGTCATTGCGATCATGGCGTCGAGATATTGTTCGCGGCTCTTGTAGCCGCCGCGCCCGTCCGGCCCGGGCGCGATCAGGCCGAAGCCCATGTCGGCATCCTTGGCGTCGGCGATGATGAAGTCGGTCCGGCGATAGCGCCCGGCGCGGATGCGGTCGAGCTTCTGGTCGAGGGTGCGTGCCGCCATGGATTTCGAGCCTTTTCTGAGGACGGTGAAACGGACTGCGCGATTGACCGGCTATGATCCGACCGGTGCAGTGGCTTAGATTGCTGCGGCGACCAAGGTCAAGAGCGCCGACAATTCATGCTTGATAGGGACAACAGCCGCAGCATGTCGGCGAACTGATGACGTGAGTTGGCGATCGCAGCCACCTGTATGCAAGGCTATGTCTGCATCGGGTCATTCGCGTCGGCTTGGCGTTGGTCGCCGTAAGTCCGCTATGCGCCTGAATCCGGAAGTGCCCGTAGCACCCGGAGAACTCCCGCATAGTTGTGTTTCCAGCTCCCCACACCGGAGTTTCGAATCATGCGGTATGAATTGAGCGATTACGAACGGCGTGTCATCAGCCCCACGTAGAATTTCTGTCAACTCGCGGGTGATGTCTTAACGTTGGGAATGCGAGGAAGATGCCGTCGCCCTTGTTCTCGACTGTATTGCCTCCGGTGACGAAGTCGACCAATTGACGGCCCTTAGAAAGCCTGCTCAGCGTAGCCGTCATGGGTGCCACAAGGGTGGGCGATTGCATGCCGGGCGAGCGCATTGACTTCTCTCATGCCGCAAATGGGCACGGCTGCGTTCCCAGGGACCGGTGGTATGCATGATGGCGAAAGACGAAGTCCTAGAAGGGATGAGGGACCGCCATCGGGATGGGCACTGGCGCCGACAGGTCGAGAACACATCCTCCTTGGACCAATTCTTGATCGCCATAAAGCGCCTGTAACAGTGTATCGGGAGTGACTATCGCAACGCAATCACGAATCGGTAGGCGGCTGATCCCGACCTCATTCCGTGTAGGGCGTGAACTCATAATCGGGCGGTTGGACGCCGTGCCAGAGTCCGCTTTTGAAGCGAGAGCGGCCGTAGGTCGTCAGCACCATCTGATCGCCTTGCCGCGCGCGCGCAAAGCAGAAAGCGCGCTGGCCCTCATGCAGCCTGCAGAAGCGCGGGCAGAGATCGCACTGGATGCGGCCATCCTCAAGCGTGTGCCAGAATCGAGCGGGATGAGAGTTCTAATGATCCTGCCCTGGCATTATCGCCTTGTTGCGACACAGCCGAGCCTCAGCCGCTCTGCTTCTCATTGCATCCGTCCGGGATACAAGCCTGAGGGAAGTTGTCGAGCAGGTCCGTTTCTTCCGCCAAACGGTCGTCCCGATCGGAATCGACAGGCAAATGCACGTAGGTGGCGCCTTTCGCGTCGATGCATTCAACACAACGAGGATCTATCGCCGCTCGCTGCGTCAGGTTACCTTGACCGATATAGATCGGCACCCATCTTCTATGCTAGTCCAACTTCGCATAGATGTAATTGCCCGGCTCGTTGGGCGGGAGCGTCGGGTGCCGCGGATGGACTTCGTAAACATACATTTTGCCCGATGCACCAGTCCAAGAGCAGGTTGGGTGATCCGTCACAACGCTCTCCATCGATGAGGCACGCTCAACTCATAACTCCGCCCAGCCGTCGAGCTGCCGCCTAAGTCTGCGATAATCTAGCAATCCGCGGCCCGGGCGGATTTGACTCGTATCAATGACCGCCGCGATATCGGAGTCAAAATGCAAAAAAATGCCCGGCATGAAGGCGTCCAGGCCGGCCACAGCAGGCATGGCCGGGCATTAGGCCACCGAAATCCGGGCGGCCGGTCAGGTGCCCAGGAAACTTGCGAGCTTGTGCGCGCGTGCGGGGTGACGCAGCTTTTGAAGTGCTTTCGCTTCAATCTGGCGGATGCGCTCGCGGGTCACGCCGAATACCTTTCCGACCTCTTCGAGGGTGTGTTCCGAGGAGCCGCCGATGCCGAACCGCATGCTTACGATGCGCTGCTCACGCGGCGTTAGCTGACCAAGTGCCTCGGCGATAAATCGCTTCAGCGCACTTGCCTCCGCCGCCGCCTGCGGATCGACCGCGTCGGGGGCCGCAATCAGACTGCCCAAGGTTGCATCGCCGTCCTCGCCGATCGGAATGTCCAGCGAAGTCGGTTCCTGGACCATGGACAGCACCTGCTCGACGCGCGCGACAGGAATTCCCGCCCGCGCGGCGATTTCGCCTGGCGCGGGATCCCGTCCATCCATTTGAGAGAGCTTGCGCCGCTCGCGCCAAACCCTGGCGGCAGTCTCCTTCATGTGAACCGGAATGCGGATGGTGCGGCCTTGATCGGCAATGGCGCGGGTGATCGACTGGCGGATCCACCACACAGCGTAAGTCGAGACCTTGACGCCGCGGCGATAGTTGAACTTTTCGACCGCATGCATAAGGCCCATGTTGCCTTCCTGGACCAAATCGAGAAGGTCGAGCGAGCTGTAACCCCGATACCTCTTGGCAATCGAGACCACCAAACGAAGATGGGCCTTCACCATCTCCTCGCGCGCCGCCTTGAGCTGCCGCCGGGCCTTGCCGATCTCGGCGGCAATGCGCCGGAAGTCGGCAACCGGCAAACCCACACGCTGGGCGAGGGCCGACAATTCATCGCGCAACTCCGTGACGCGATCGCCATGCTGCCGTGCAAGCGTCCGCCAGCCCGGGACGGGCAGCGCGCCCACCTCGCTGAGCCAGTCCGGGTCGAGCTCTCGCCCGTCATGACGTTCGAACAGATCCTTGTGCCCGATTCCGCAGCTCTGGGCGAGCCGCAGCAGCTCCTGCCCGGTCTGGCGAAGCATTTCCGCCTCGCGCTCCAACTCCCCAGCCAATTGGGACATCCGATCGGGGCGCAACCGCAGCTTTGCCGCCTCGCTGGCAAAGCTGGATACGAGCTCCTGCAACCGGGCGCGAGCGCCCTTCGCAAGGTCTCGACCGCGCCCGAGGGCGGCGAGCCGCTTTCGGCTGAGCGGGGCAATCTCGCGAGCGAGCCCGCCCAGCTTGTCCAGGCGTGCTTCAATAATGGGCTCCAGTCTGGCCTGTGAATTCACGAATTCTTCGGCATCCGTGCCCTCGATCGAAGAGCCGGGCGTTTCCGGCGCCTCGGGTCGAAGCTTCGGGCTGTCGAGGTG
>JANMQB010000103.1:0-5665 GCA_031370155.1 Hyphomicrobiales bacterium
TCTGGCGCGCGACCGCTTTCCCGTCTGCGAATGGCCCGGCTGTGCCAAGCCCGGCCGCCACAAGGCGCCCAAGGGCCGCAACAACGAAGGCCAGTTCCACCATTACTGCACCGAACATGTGCAGCAGTACAACAAGACCTACAACTATTTCGAAGGCATGAAGGACGATGAGGTGCAGGGATTCCAGAAGGATGCCCGCACCGGCCACCGCCCCACCTGGAAGCTCGGCGAGAACTCCTATGCCAATGTCAGCGGCAGAAGGCGCAAGGCCGCCAAAGGGCCGCGCGATCCCTTCAATCTGTTCGGCGAGGGCAAGGAGCAAACCACCGGCCACCCCAAGGGCCGCGCCCTGCGCAACACCGAACTGAAGGCCTTGCAGACGTTGGGGCTCGACGAGACGGCGACCCCCGACAAGGTCAAGACCCAGTACAAGACGCTGGTGAAACGGCTGCATCCGGATGCCAATGGCGGCAGCCGCGCCAACGAGGACACACTGAAGGCGGTGATCCAGGCTTACGATCAGCTGCGTTCGAGCGGCTATTGCTGAGCCCGCTTGCCGTGTCCGGTCCGAACGTCTAAAACCCGCCGCGAACACCAAAAAGTACCCAATCATGATTCCAAAGGTTAATGGCGAGGCCGCCGGCTTGCCCGACATGAAGGTGTCGGTGAAGCAACTGTTCGGCTTCGATTCCAATCTCGATGTGCCCGCCTATTCCAAGGCGGGCGAGCATGTGCCCGATCTCGACGAGGACTATCTGTTCAACCGCGAGACGACGCTCGCCATTCTGGCGGGCTTCGCCTACAACCGCCGCGTCATCGTGACCGGCTATCACGGCACCGGCAAATCGACCCACATCGAGCAGGTCGCCGCCCGCCTCAACTGGCCCTGCATCCGCATCAATCTCGACAGCCATATCAGCCGCATCGACCTGATCGGCAAGGACGCGATCGTCGTAAGGGACGGCAAGCAGATAACCGAATTCCGCGAAGGCATTCTGCCCTGGGCCTATCAGCACAATGTGGCGCTGGTCTTCGACGAATATGACGCCGGGCGGCCCGATGTCATGTTCGTCATCCAGCGCATCCTCGAGAGCTCCGGCAAGCTCACCCTGCTCGACCAGTCCAAGGTGATCCGCCCGCATCCCGCCTTCCGGCTGTTCGCGACCGCCAATACCATCGGGCTCGGCGACACCACCGGGCTCTATCACGGCACCCAGCAGATCAACCAGGCGCAGATGGACCGCTGGTCGATCGTCACCGCCCTCAACTACCTGCCGCACGCCCAGGAAGTCGGCATCGTGCTCGCCAAGAACAAGAGCTACGAGACCGACAAGGGCCGCAAGATTGTCGCCAACATGGTGCGGGTGGCGGACCTGACGCGCAATGCCTTCGTGCAGGGCGATCTTTCCACCGTGATGAGCCCGCGCACCGTCATCACCTGGGCCCAGAACGCCGACATCTTCGGCGATATCGGTTTTGGCTTCCGCGTCACCTTCCTCAACAAATGCGACGAGCTCGAACGGCCGGTCGTGGCCGAATTCTACCAGCGCTGCTTCGGCGAGGAACTGCCCGAATCCTCCGCCCACGTCGCCATCGCATAGGCAAAATATGGCCGCCGACCGCGATCAGCCGGCAGGCGAATTCAAGCGCGCTCTCGCCGTGGCGATGAAGACCATCGCCGTCGATCCGGACATGACCGTGGTCTTCGGCAACGAGCAGCCGTCGCTTACCGCCAACAAGGCCAAGCTGCCGCAGGTCGCCAATGATTTCACGGCCAAGGATGTCGCCATCACCCGCGGCCTGGGCGACAGCTTTGCGCTGCGGCTGTCCAGCCATTCCGATCAGGTCCATACGCGTTACCGGCCCCAGGGCAAGAATGCCCGCGCCGTCTTCGAGGCGGTGGAACAGGCCCGCGTCGAGGCGCTTGGCGCCAATGCCATGCCGGGCATGGCCGCCAATCTCACGGCCATGCTCGACGACCGCTACCGCCGGAAGGACGTCGCCCGCTACACCGACCGCAAGGATGCGCCGCTCGACGAGGCCGTGGCGCTGATCGTGCGCGAGAAATTGACAGGTAGCCCGCCCCCCGAGGCGGCGCAGCCCATGGTCGATATGTGGCGCGCCTGGGTCGAGCAGAAGGCCCAGGCCCAGCTTTTGCATCTGACCGAGAAGATCCACGATCAGGCGGGTTTCGCCCGCATGTCGCGCGACATCATCGCCGCCCTCGACATGGCGGACGAGCTCGGCGACGATCCCGACCGGTCGGACGAGAGCGACAATCAGGAAGAGGCCGAGCCCGACTCCGGCGAGCGCAACGAAACCCCGGACGGCGAGGAGCAGGAAAGCCAGCAATCCGCGATGGAAGAACTGCAGGACGCCGAAGGCGAGACCGACGCCGCCGAGATGGACGCCCGGCAGATGGATATGGACGAGCAGGCCGACTTGGAGGGCGAGGAACAGGAGGACGGCGAGGAGCCCTGGCGGCCGCAGCTTCCGTTCTCGTCGCTGGCCAACGAAAATTTCTACAAGGTCTTCACCAACCAGTTCGACGAGGAGATATCCGCCGAAGTCCTCTGCGATGCCGACGAGCTGACGCGGCTGCGCAATTATCTCGACAAGCAGCTCTCCAGCCTGCAGGGCGTGGTGGCGAGGCTGGCCAACCGCCTGCAGCGCCGCCTGATGGCGCAGCAGAATCGCGCCTGGGATTTCGATCTCGAGGAAGGTGTCCTCGATGCGGCACGCTTGAGCCGCGTCATCACCGATCCCATGCACCCGCTGACCTTCAAGGTCGAGCAGGAAACCCGGTTCCGCGATACGGTGGTGTCGCTGCTGCTCGACAATTCCGGCTCGATGCGCGGGAGGCCCATCACGGTTGCCGCGACCTGCGCCGACATCCTGGCGCGCACGCTGGAGCGCTGCGGCGTCAAGGTGGAAATCCTCGGCTTCACCACCAGGACCTGGAAGGGCGGCCAGTCGCGCGAGAAATGGCTGGGTGCCGGCAAGCCCGCCAATCCCGGCCGCCTCAACGATCTCCGCCACATCGTCTACAAGTCAGCCGACATGCCGTGGCGCCGGGCGCGGCGCAACCTCGGCCTGATGATGCGCGAAGGCCTGCTCAAGGAGAACATCGACGGCGAGGCGCTGATCTGGGCCCATAACCGGCTGCTGGCCCGCTTCGAGCAGCGCCGCATCCTGATGGTGATTTCCGACGGCGCCCCGGTCGACGATTCGACGCTGTCGGTCAATTCCGGCAACTATCTCGAGAAGCATCTGCGCCAGGTGATCGCCGATATCGAGGGCCGCTCGCCCATCGAGCTGATCGCCATCGGCATCGGCCACGACGTCACCCGCTATTACAAGCGCGCCGTCACCATCGTCGATCCCGAGGAGCTCGGCGGCGCCATGACCGAGAAACTCGCCGAGCTGTTCGAGGAACACGCTGCAGCGGACCGGCGCCCGGCGCCGCGCGTTCCGAAACGGCGCGCCAAGGCGTGAAGCTCTTTTCATTTCTCATTGCGGGCCATGTGGCGCTGGCGCCCGCCGCGGCCGCCGATCCGATTGCCGTCACTGCAGCGCCCATGTCGTCTTTCGGCGCCGTCGCTGACCAGAAATCTTTCGGTCCCTTCGAGTGGCGCGGCGGCCTTGAACTCACCAGCAGCGACGAGAAATTCGGCGGCCTGTCGGGACTTGTCATGTCCGCCGATTGCGGCGGACTTCTCGCCGTCAGCGACGCCGGCCGTTGGTTTCGCGGCCGGCTCGCCTATGACGGCGCCACGCTCGCGGGCCTTGTCGATGCCAAACTCGCTCCAATGCTCGACGACAAGGGCAGGCCGCCGCGCAACAAGCCGCGGGGCGACGCCGAGGCGGTTGCGGATCTGGGCGGCGGCAAGCTGCTGGTAGGCTTCGAGAGCCGGCCGCGTATCGGTATTTACGATATCGGAAAATCCGGCCTCGATGCGACTTTCCAGCCGGTGAAATCGCCCAAGGAGATAAAGACCAGCCCCGGCAATGAGGAGCTCGAATCGGTGGGCCGCTTTGCCGCCGAACCCTTCAAAGGTGATTTCATCGCCATCTCGGAATTCAATGCCGATGCCCAGGGCAATATCCGCGCCTGGGTGTGGAACGCCAAGCGCACCGTGGCATTCTCCGTGCAGCGCCATGAGGATTACAAGATCACCGATCTGGCGCTGCTGCCCGATGGCGGCGTTCTCATTCTCGAGCGCAGCTTCGGCGCTTCGCTGCTTCCCGGCATGGCCATCCGCCGCTTCGAGGCCGCCGCCATCAAGAAGGGCGGTACGGTCGAGCCCCAACTCCTCTTCGCCGGCCGCGCGCCCCTATTTGCAATCGACAACATGGAGGGCATCGCCCTGTGCACCCGCGATGGCGAAACTCGCATCACCATCGTCTCCGACAACAACTTCAACACCAGCCTGCAGCGAACCCTGCTTTTGCAATTCGCCTACACGCCTTAGAAGGTTGCTGAAAAATTCCGTGGACGGACTTGACCATCGCCCTTCGAGGCTCGCTACGCTCGCACCTCAGGGTAAGGTAAGTCCTTCTCGTCCCTCATGCTGAGGTGCTCACGGCGAAGCCGTGAGCCTCGAAGCATGGCCGCGTGAAAGGTTGTTCAGCATCCTGCTAGAGCGGCGTCGTGCCGTGCTTTCACAGGGATTTACGCCTTGCGGCGGCGCGACTTCGCGAATGTATCGAAGGCCACGGCGAGGACGATGATAACGCCGATGGTGATCTGCTGGATGTATGACGAGACGTTCATCAGGACGAGTCCGTTGAGCAGTACCCCGATGAGGATCGTGCCGATCACGGTGCCGAAGATCGACCCGGCGCCGCCGAACAAGCTCGTGCCCCCGATCACCACCGAGGCAATGACCGTCAATTCATAACCCGTGCCCGCAACGGCCTCGGCGGAGTTGAGACGCGCCGCCAGAACAAAAGCTCCCAGGCCGGCGAAGAACCCCATGATCACATAAACACTGCAAATGATCCGGTTGACATTGAGCCCGGCGAGCCGCGCGGCCTCTGAGTTCCCCCCAACCGCATAGA
Organism: Hyphomicrobiales bacterium; assembly: GCA_031370155.1. Taxonomy (GTDB): domain Bacteria; phylum Pseudomonadota; class Alphaproteobacteria; order Rhizobiales; family Aestuariivirgaceae; genus Aestuariivirga. The sequence continues at coordinate 5,062 of JANMQB010000103.1, forward strand.
CGCGGCGGCCATAGCGCGTGTAACGCAGAGCGATATGGGCGATCAGCGCCGCAACCAGAAAAATGATCACCGGCACCGGCACCGTCAGGATGCGCCCCTGCCCCCACCAGGTGAAGTCGGGCTGAAAGCCGGAGATCGGTCCGCCCGCCGCGAACAGCAGGGCGGCCCCGCGGAATACCGACATGCCGCCGAGCGTCACGACAAAGGGAGGAACGCGGAGTTTGGTGATGGCCAGCCCCTGCAGATATCCGCCGGCCAGGCCGATGGCGATCGCCGCCAGCGCCGCCATGGGCCAGCCGTAGCCGATCGCGGCATCGCCCACGGTAAAGCGGTCCTGCATGCCGCCCTTGGCGACGGCCGCCGCCACCAGGCCGGCGAAGGCCAGGAGCGAGCCGACCGAAAGGTCGATGCCCGCCGTCAGGATCACAAACGTCATGCCGATGGCCAGAAGGCCGGTGATCGACACCTGCCGCATGACATTGAAGAGATTGACCGAGGAGAGAAAACGCGGCTCGACGATCGTGAAAACCGCCATCAGCAACAGAAGGAAGATGAGAGGCGCAAACCGCGCCAGGAATGAGAAGGCATCGAAGCCTCTAGCTGT
>JANMQB010000115.1:0-3525 GCA_031370155.1 Hyphomicrobiales bacterium
ACCTTGGGCTTGAGGATGATGGCGCGGGCGATGGCGATGCGCTGGCGCTGACCGCCGGAGAATTCATGCGGATAGCGGTTGCGCAGCGCCGGATCGAGCTGCACCTCCTCGAAAGCGCGGGCGGCGCGGACGTCGCGCTCCCGCGTCGAAATCGACGGCTCGTGCACCAGGAGGCCCTCGGTGACGATCTGGCCCGCGGTCATGCGCGGGCTCAGCGAACCAAAAGGGTCCTGCAGCACGACCTGGATCTGACGGCGCAGCGGCCGCATCTTTTCCCGGTCAAATCCCGCAATGTCGCGGCCGTCGAAATGGATAGCACCCTCGCTGGGCAGGAGCCGCAACAAGGCGCGGGCCAGCGTCGACTTGCCGGAACCGGATTCGCCGACGATGCCGATGGTCTGGCCGCGGCGGAGCGTCACGGAAACGCGGTCCACGGCCTTGAGATAGATGGCCGGGCCCGACAGGAAGCCGCCGCCGATCTTGAAGCTGACGCGAATATCGGTGCCGTCGAGGATTTTCGGCGCGTTGGCTGGCGGCGGCGCCTTGCGGCCGGTGGGTTCGGCCTCGAGCAATGCCTTGGTATAGGGGTGTTTCGGCCTGGCGAAGATCGCCTTGGTCTCGCCCTCCTCCACCACTTCGCCATAGCGCATCACATAGACGCGGTGGGCGATGCGGCGGACGATGTTGAGATCGTGGGTGATGAAGATGAGCCCCATGCCGAGGCGCTGCTGCAGGCCGGCCATGAGCTCCAGGATTTCCGCCTGGATGGTGACATCGAGCGCGGTTGTCGGCTCGTCGGCGATCAGGATGTCGGGATCGTTGGCGAGCGCCATGGCGATCATCACGCGCTGGCGCTGGCCGCCGGACATCTCGTGCGGATAGGAGCCCATGCGGCGCTCGGGCTCGGTGATGCTCACCAGCTTCAGCATCTCGATGGCGCGGGCACGGGCGGCCTCGGCGCCCACCTTCTGGTGGTGCATGATCGGCTCGATGATCTGGTTGCCGACCGTATAGAGCGGATCGAGCGAGGTCATCGGCTCCTGGAAGATCATGGTGATCTTGCGGCCGCGGATGGTGTTGAGCTCGGACTTGGGCAGGCCCAGAATATTGGTGCCGCGATAGGAAGCGGTGCCGGTCGCCTCGCCGTTCGAGGCGAGCAGGCCCATGGCGGCCATCACCAGCTGGCTCTTGCCGGAACCGGATTCGCCGACGATCGCCACGGTCTCGCCGGCCTTCACATTGAGGCTCACCCCTTTCACCGCCTCGACCAGCCCATCGAGGGTGCGGAAGCGCACCTTGACGTTTTCGAGGGTGAGGATCGCTTCGCCCATGTCAGCGGTCCTTGGGGTCGAGGGCATCGCGCAACCCGTCGCCGATGAAATTAAGCGCAAACAGCGTGGTGGTGAGGAAGAAAGATGGAAAGGCCAAGAGCCAGTTGGCGCCGGGGATGTTCTTGGCGCCTTGCGAGATCAGAACTCCCCAGCTGGAATTGGGCTCCTGCACGCCGAGCCCGAGGAAGGACAGGAAGCTCTCTAGGATGATCACCTGCGGCACCAGCAGGGTCATATAGATGACGACGGGACCCAGTAGATTTGGCACCACGTGGCGGAGCAGAATGCCACTCTGGCTGACGCCCAGGGCTTCCGCCGCCTGGACATATTCCTGGCGCCTGATGGAGAGCGCCTGGCCGCGCACGATGCGGGCCATGTCGAGCCACAGGACCGCGCCGACGGCAAGGAACATGAAAACGAAATTGCGGCCGAAGAAAACCACCAGCATGATGACGAAGAAGATGAAAGGCAGCGAATAGAGAATATCGACGATGCGCATCATCACCTCGTCGGTCTTGCCGCCGATCAATCCGGCCGAGGCGCCATAGAGCACGCCGATGAACACGGCGACGAGACCAGCTAGGAGTCCGATGGCGAGGGAGACGCGGCCGGCAATCAAGGTGCGGGTCAAGAGATCGCGGCCGGAATTGTCGGTGCCGAAGTAGAAATACTTCCTTTCGATGTCCGTGCTGACGGTGAGCTTCAGTCCGTCCGGCGATTTCTCGGCAATTTGCGAGCCTTCGAAGACGCTGGAGCGGTCGATGTAACGGGTCATGCGCTCGTCGATGGGCTTGGCCGAGGTGACGGTGATAAAGATCTTGCCGTCCTTCTCCTCCCAGCCGGCAAGCTCGACACGGGCGCGGCGCACCGCGTCGGTGACCGCGAGGTCGATCATGTCCGGCCTGGGATAGGCCGCAAGACTGGGCGGCACGCGATTGTAGTCCTGATAGATGGTGGTGAACTCATGGGGCGTGAACCACGGGCCCGCCACGCAGACGAGCGTCATCAGGATCAGGTAGACGCCGCTCACCATGGCCGCCCGGTTGGCCTTGAGGCGCGACCAGGCATCGGCCCACAGGGACCGGCCGGCGACGGGCGCAGTGGAGGCCACGTCAGTCATAGCGCACCCGCGGGTCGACCACGGCATAGAGAATGTCGACGATGAGATTGAAGACGATGATGAAGAGCGCGATCACCACGACGGTGCCCATCACCATCGTGTAGTCGCGGTTGAGAGCGGCGAGAACAAACTCGCGCCCGACACCGGGTATCTGGAAAATCGTCTCGACGATGATCGAGCCGGTGAGCAGCGCCGCGGCGGCGGGGCCGGCATAGGATATGATCGGGAGCAGCGCCCCGCGCAGTGCGTGGCGAACTACAACCGAATAATCCGAAAGTCCAAGCGCCCGCGCCGTTCGGATGTGGTGCGAGCGGAGATTTTCGATCATCGAGCCGCGCATCAGGCGGGCCACGACGGCAAGCTGCGGTAGCATCAGCGTGACGATCGGCCCCACCTTGTTGACCAGGGCGCCCTCGCCCCAGCCGCCGACCGGGAACCACATGAGAGTGAGCGCGAAGAAGAGCTGGAACAGGGGCGCGATAACGAAAGTGGGAATGGTGCTGCCCGCCGTGGCGACGGCGATCACCGCGTAGTCGGCGCCCTTGTTCTGGTGAAGTGCTGCGATGATGCCGAGTATTCCACCGGCGAACAGCGCCAGGATCAGGGCCGCGCTGCCCAGCTGGATAGATACAGGAAGCCCATCGGCAAACCGTTCCGCCACGGTGAAATCGGGCGAGGCATAGCTGGGGCCGAAATCGCCGTGCAGGAGATTGTTCAGATAGAGAAGATATTGCTTCCAGAGCGGCTCGTTCAAATGATAGACGCGCTCGAGATTGGCCTTGATGACGGGATTGAGGCCCCTTTCCTGATTGAACGGGCCGCCCGGCGCGACGCGCATCAGGAAAAACGAGATCGTCACGATCAGGAAGAGCGTCGGGATGGCGGTCAGGAACCGCCGGAATACATAGCGCAGCATGAGCGTCTCACAGCCCGGAAGCGGCCGTCCCCGCGCGCGCGGAGACGGCCTTCATCCGCTTACGGACTATTCCTTGCTCATGAAGCGGGTGGGATGAACGTCCATGACGTTGGCCTCCCAGCCCTTGATCTTGCTCGAGACGATGTTGTGGTAGCTGT
>JANMQB010000176.1:0-4151 GCA_031370155.1 Hyphomicrobiales bacterium
GCCAGCCGCGCGTTCTGGGCGCAGGCCCGCCACAGGCGCCCGGCCCGGGTCATGCGCATTGTCGCGAAGACAAAGGCGATGGCGGCGAGGCCCACGGCGACGGAAATCATCTGCATCGCGCCGAGCCGCACCGGAAAGCCGCCGCCCGCGACGACCAGCGTCGAACCGGGGAAGAGCTGCGGCAGCCACTGGTCGCGGGCGTCCGATTGCAGCCGCATGGTTTCCTGCAGGAGGATCGACAGCCCGATGGAGGCGATCATCACGACCTGGCCGGGAGCACGGGCGATGGGCGCAAAGACCAGCGCATGGGCCGCAGCCCCAAGAACGCCGGCAGTCAGCAGGGCGCTTGCCAGCGCCACCAACACCACGGCGGCCGAGCCGTGTCCGCCGAGCATTGTCCAGAGGGCGCCATAGACGGCGGCGAAGGCGCCAAAGGTGGCGAAATCGCCGAAGGAGAGCACGATCTTGTTGGTTATCCCCTGCAGCAAGGCATAGGCGGTGGCCAGCGTCACGTAGAAACTGGCCAGCACCAGGCCATTGAGAAGTTGCTGCAGCCAGTAACCCGCGGAGATGTCGAAACCGGTCAAACCGTCCATATGGCGATACTGGGCGGGCGAGGGTTGAGGTGTCAAACCGGGAGAGTGAACGAGGAGGCGGCAGAGGGGGCCTTGAAGCCGCCTCCTCGATCCAAACACAGTCGGGTCACCATCCCAAGTAGATCGGGATGGAGCTGCGAGTTCCGATCCGCGTTTGTTAGCGACGCGGGAAATCTCCGCCAAAAACCCGATCCTTACTGTGACGGGCATCACGCTCAGTCCTTTGCCGCAACAATTATCTCCGGGTGCGCGTTTCTGGCGGGCGGCGGCCGGCGGCCGGATGATTGCGAAGGAAACTCAGTAGAGGCCGCGCAGCAGCCGGTCGATATAGTCGCGCTCGATGCGCCGCAGGCCGGGCTCGCCGGCGCGGGCGCGCAGGGTTTCGAGAATCTCCCGGGCCCGGCGGATCGCCAACTCGGACGGCAGCATGTCGCGTTCCGGCCCGAAATCCTCATTGCGGTTCGGCATCGGCCGGCCGAGCGGATCGCGCTGGTCGCCGCGGGCCTCGCCGTGGCGGCCGTAGTTGCCTTCCGAGCCCGTGCCCTGCTGCATCAACTGGCGGATGACGCTTTTGGCGCCCTCGCGCAGCTGGCTCAGCGCCTCGCCCTCCTGGCCCAGTGCCCGGTCGCGGTTGCGCTGGCGCAAGGAACCTTGCGCACCCCGCATCTGCTTGCCCGCCTCACCAAGCGAGGGCGGTGCCTGCATGCCGTTCTGTCCCAATTGCCGCAGCATCTCCTCGAGCATGCGGCCGAGTTCCTGCTGCTGGCCGGCCAGCGCTTCGGGATCGCCGCGCTGGCCGCGGTTGCCGAGTTCGCGGCCGTCCTCATCGGTCATTTCGCCCTCGCCGGGCTGCGGCATGCGCTGGGTATCGTCCATCAGACTCTGCTGGCGGCGCATCAACTCCGAAAGCTGGTCGAGCATCTGCGACATCGGTGAGTTGCGCTGCGGGTCCATGTCCCCGGCATTCATGCCGGGTTCGAGATTGCGCAGCATGTTTTCCAATTGCGCCAGCAATTCCTGGGCCGCCTCGAGGGCGCCGTTCTCGGCCAGCTTCTGGATGGTATCGAGCATTTTTTGCAGGTCTTCCGGACTGATGGTCTGGCCCGGCTGGCGGCGCTGCTGGTCGGCGCCGCCCTGCTGCAGCCGCTTCTCGGCCTGTTCGAGGAGTGCCTGCATGTAGCGGTCCATGACTTCGCGCATGCGCTGCATCAGCTTGGCGATCTCTTCGGGCGAGGCGCGCTCGGCGAGCGCGCGCTCCAGATCGCGGCGCGCCGCTTCAAGTTCGGCGCGGACATCGGCAAGCTCGCCATCCTCGAGGTTGACGGCGATCTGCCACAACATGCCGATCGCTTCGCGGACGTCGTCGTGGTTCCTGGCATTGGCGAGCCGCGAAATCACCGCGGCGATGGCGATATGGGTGCTGCTGCGCTCGATTGCTCCGGCGGGATAGGCGAGCAGCGCCTCCAGCATGGATTCGGCCTCGCCGGTGTCGTCGGGCTCCATGACCAGGGCGCGGCGCTGTTCGATGAGCGCCCGGGCCAGCGGCTTGGTGAAATTCCGCTGCGGCAGACGGAAGGTCTTGGTCTCGCTGAAGCCCGATTGGCCAGCGGCATCGCGGGCCTCGAGAACCATCTCGACCATGAGCCCCGCCCAGGGATGGGCGGTGAGATCGGCGGTCGAGCCGCCGGCTTCCTGCTTCGGCGCCGACTTGCGCAAGGCGATGGGAAATCCCGGCGCATCGAAGAGAAACACGCCGTTTCCGGCGATGCCGATTTCACCGTCCTGGGTATCGGCGAGCGAAATCTCCGTGACGATGCGGGCGACGCCGTAATCGTCGCCGGCCTTCCATTTGACGGTGAGCGCCCCCATCGCATCGGCGGCGGGATCGGCGGCGAAGGCGGCGGTGGGCGGGGAATCGGGAATGAGCGAGATGCGCCAGGCGATCAGCGCCCGCTGGCCATCCATGATGGTGACGAGGGTGGGCCTGGTCAGCTTCGCCTCCGACTGAAACAGTCCCGCCTCGAACTTGTTCTTCGGCGAGAGATCGGCCAGTTCCGCGCCGGCGGTGCCCTGGGGCGTCAGCGCGTTGAAGCGCACGGTCGGCTGGCTGGCGCCGTCGAGACGCAAGGTGAGGACGGAATTTTCCGGAACCACAATCTCGGGCTCGGTCTTGAGTTTCTCGACCATCGCCGGGCTGGTCAGCATCACCGGCGGCTTGGCAGTATAGGCTGGCGGCTTGATCCAGGCATCGAGGACAAGGGGACTCGCCTCGACGATAGGGGCGAGGCGCAGGGCATCGGCGAGATTGGCGCGTGGATCGCCGGGGCCGAGCAACAAGCTTACGAAAAGGGCGAGTGCGACCGCCACGCGCAGCGCGCGCGGGTCGATATCGCGCCAGGCCGAGCGAGGCCGGCCGGCCCGGAGATTGTCCAGTCCGCCTAATTGCCGGCGCTTGTGTTCTTCCCAGACGATGCGGCTGGCCTCATCCCCCAGATCGCCCGCCATGGTATCGGTGAGCGCGGAAACCGGGCGGTGCGCGAGGCCCGTGACAATTTCGATGCGGCGCATGGCGGCACGGCGGTTGGGCCAGACGACGGCGAAGAGCGGCTTCAGCGACCACAGATAGGCACCGGCAAAGAGGAGGAGAGCGGCATAGCGCGCCACATCCGGCAGCATCGGCAAGAGGCCCGAGGTGATCGCCGCGGCAAAGCCGGCAAGAATGAGCGACGGCCAATGCAGTACCGCCCACAGGCGCTCCCAACCGATGGCGAGTCGCGCCTGCAGAATCTTAACGTCGAGCTTGCGGTCGGTAGGTCCGGCCATGTCGGGAAGCATGCTAACACACAAGGGCTAAATTGTGCCCGTTGTCGCGCTTCACGATTTAGATACCGTAAACTGAGGTTTTTCCTGCCAGGAGGCAAGCCGGTCGAGGCCGATCAGATCCTCATAGGCCTGGCGCGGCCGCACCAGGGCCCACTTGCCGCCCTTGACCAGCACTTCCGGCACCAGGGGCCGGGTGTTGTAGGTGCCCGACTGCACCGCGCCATAGGCGCCGGCCGTCATCACGGCAAGAAGATCGCCTTGTGCTACGGCGGGTAGGCGTCGCGATTTCGCCAGATAGTCGCCCGATTCGCAAACCGGTCCGACAATATCGGCCTCGATCATGCCGTGATCGGGGCGGTGCTCATTCACCGGCACGATGTCGTGCCAGGCGTCATAAAGCGTCGGGCGGATCAGATCGTTCATGGCCGCGTCCTGGATGATGAAGTGCTTTTCCTCGCCGTGTTTCAGATAAACCACCCGCGACACCAGAACGCCGGCATTGCCGGCGATCATGCGCCCCGGCTCGAGCACGTATTTGAGACCGAGATGACCTAGGGTGCGCTTCGCCATGGCGGCGTATTCGTCGGGGTGCGGCGGCACGTCGTTGCTGCCGCGATAGGGAACGCCCAGGCCACCGCCCAAATCGAGATGGCGACTGTTGTGGCCTTGGGATTTCAGCTCCGCCGCCAGCGAGGCCATCAGCTTGAAGGCCTGCTCGAAGGGCTCAAGCTC
>JANMQB010000580.1:0-10303 GCA_031370155.1 Hyphomicrobiales bacterium
CCGGTAATCGCATGCATGCCGAGATAGTGCATGCTGACGATTCCCGCACCCATGATGACCGAGGCCAGCGCGGTCCACAGCCGGTTGGATTCACCGCTGCTGACAAAGAAGGCCGCAATGCCGACAACCAGAACGCAAAGCAGGAACGACAATAGAGTCAGCAAGACCGAGAACAGCGTGCCATCCGGAAGACGGGCCGCTAGCATGCCGACAAAATGCATGGTCCAGATGCCAAGACCGAGCGACCAGGCTGCGCCGGCCAGCAGTCCGCGACGGTAAAAACCGGTTGCCGACCGCGCCTGGCCGGCAAGACCAAGCCCGACATAGCCGCCGAAAATCGCCATCACTACCGACAACGCGACGAAGCCGGAAGCGTGTGGCAAGCCAAACCAAAGGGTCAATTCAGCCTCTTGGACAACGCAATGGTTTCGTTCGGGCACGGACTATAGCTGCCAATCCCGCTACCGGAAAGCGCGGCTCCCGGCGATTGCCCCGATTGGTCCAATCTCGCCCTTTTCAACAGCCATCGCGCGGAATGCTTCGCGTCTGGCCGTTCGCGTGGACGATGCGAGTACCTTCGCGGGCTTCGATGCGCCAGGTGAGATGGAAGTTCTTCGCATCGGCGGCGATTTCGGTGCGGGCAAGGCCGGAAGTATCGGCAGGGCCGCTCTTCATGGACCACGTGTATTCCGTGACGAGGCGCGCCGACAGCGGATCATCGGGATGAATGAAAAAGGTATCTGCGTTCACTGCCGAGCCCTCGATATTGCGGTCTTCGATCCGCCAGGCGCCGTAATCGGTGCGAAGCTTGATGGTGCGCAGCCGGGTGGCGAGGTCATCCTCGACGGTCTTGGAATAGGTTTCCTCCCTGAAGGTAGTGACCGCCGCGGGCTCGGCGATCTCCGGCCGTGCAAAGCGCACCTCCCGGTCGCGCGGCGACGGCGGGCGCACCGGAAGCCGGACGATCGAGGTTCCGCTGGTCAGCGTGATAGTGGAAAGTTCGGGCTGCGGCCACAACACGAACCAGAACTGGTTCTGGATTGCGAGGCGGATGCGATGGCCTTTCGGTATGGTGCGGCCAAAGTCGTTGAGCCTGACGGCTGCTCGGAACGGCCGGCCTACAGGGCACGGTTCCGGAAACTCATGGGACTTGCGGTGTGAGAGATTGAGTACGCCGTAAGTCATGACCGCGGACGTGCCGTCTGGATAAACATCGGAGAGCCGCACCGCGATATTGACCAGCGGCTTGTCGACAATGAGCTCGAGTTCCACTTCGACAGCCCCAAGCAGCGTCAGGTCTTCGCCAAGGACTTCACTATCGAAGCATAGTGACTGCCCGTCCTCGCGGCGCTGGTCGATGGCGAGATCGGGCGCTTCGCCACCATTGCCGCCCCAGCGCCCATAATCGGTGCCGGCTGTGGCGGGACAGGAGATCGACACGGTTTCTCCGCTTTGTGGCGCAGCGCCGAGACCCGTGGCATTGAGATAGCGCGTCTGCCAGTCGATGCGGGGGCTCGGCCATGCTTCTTCCGCCGCCCAGCTTCCGGCATGGGTCTTATACCAGGGCCGCGGGCGCTCCTCGCCCGTGATCCACACGCGAAACATGGGCTCCTGCATGATCCCCGTGGCCTCGCCCAGGAGCCAATACTTCCACCAGCGCAGAGTCTCCTGCAAATAGCCGATGCGCGGTCCTGGATCGCCGCGGCACGGATAAGTGTGGGTCCATGGCCCGATGATCGCCTGCTTGGGGCCGGGGAGCCCGGCGAGCAGGCGCGGCACCGAATTCGAATAGGAATCTTCCCAGCCGCAGACGGCAAGCACGGCACATTCGATTCGCGCGAAATCGTCGCAGACGGAGCCCTGTTTCCAGTAGGCATCGCGCCGCTGGTGGGCGAGCCAGTGTTCCGACCAGGAATGGTTCGCTTCGAGTCGCGCCAGCCACATGTCACGCCAGCGATCGCCCACGATCTGCGGATCGGGCGGTATGGAATTGATCGCCAGCATGATATTCGACCACATCTCGTTCTCGGTCAGCAGCGCGCCCCCCATGTAATGCACATCGTCGGCATAACGGTCGTCGCTCGCACACAGCGTGATGATGGCCTTGAGCGCCGGCGGCCGGCGGGCCGCAACCTGCAGTCCATTGAATCCGCCCCAGCTGATACCGGTCATGCCGACATTGCCGCTGCACCATGGCTGGCCGGCGAGCCAGGCGATGATCTCGCAGGCATCGGCCTGCTCCTGCGGCAGATACTCGTCGCGGAGCAGCCCATCGGAATCGCCGCTGCCGCGAAGATCGACGCGGCAACAGGCAATGCCCTCGCCCGCGATATAGGAATGAATCTCGAGGTCGCGGAACACCGTGCCATCGCGCCGCCGGTAGGGGACCAATTCGACGACGACCGGCACCTTTTTGTCGGTCTTCGGCTTCCAGATCGTCGCGGCGATCCGCGTGCCATCCTTCAGCACGATCCATTGCGGATCGACGGTCTCGACTTCGAACGGGAAATCGCGGCGGATTGTCGGCATTCGATTTTCGATCATGCCCTGTTCTGGACCAAGGGGAAGTGGCACCTTACCATGCGCTTCGGACCCGGTTCTGTCGGTGGCGGCGCGTCACGCCTGCAGACGTCCTTGGCCTTTGAACAGCGCGGATGGAATTCGCAGCCCGAAGGCCGGTTCCTGAGGCTCGAGACTTCTCCCATGAGTGCCGGCTCGGTGCGTCGCTTGCCCGGGTCGGGATGCGGCTGGGCGGCGATGAGTGCGGCGGCATAGGGATGTGCCGGACGGGCGAATATCTCCGCCGTCGGCCCCATCTCGACGAAGCGGCCCATATACATGATCGCCGCCACATCGCTGACATGGCGGACCACTGCGAGGTTGTGGGTGATGATCACGTAGGTCAGGCCGAATTCGCCCTGCAGGCGGGCCAGCAGATTGAGGATTTCGCCCTGAACCGAGACATCGAGGCCCGCCGTCGGCTCATCGGCGATGATGAGTTTCGGGTTGAGCGCGATGGCGCGGGCCACGCCGACCCGCCGCGCCTGTCCGCCGGACAACTGGTGCGGATAACGCGATGCAAAGTCATGCGGGAGCCCGACCAACGCCAGAAGCCGGCGGGCCTCGGCCGCAAGATCCCTGTCTTTCATTGCATGGACGATGAAAGGCTCGGTTATCAGGGCCTGCACGGTGCGGCGCGGCGACAGGCTCGAGACCGGATCCTGGAACATCATCGACACTTCGCGATGGTAGGCGCGGCCACCGCCGCCGCCGGACGCGAACGGGTTGCGACCACCGAACTCGATCGTTCCGGCCGCGATCGGTGTGAGGCCCACGATGGCCCGGGCCAAAGTGGTTTTTCCCGATCCGCTTTCGCCGACAATGGCCAGGGTAGACCCCCGCGTCACGTTAAAGGCGACATCGATCACGGCGTCGATGTAACGGCTGGTGAGCCCCGCGATCATCGCCTTCACGGGACCGGCGATGGCATAGCGCACATGCAAAGACCGGACCTTGAGGAGGCTCATGCGGGCCCTCCTGCAACCAGGTGGCAGCGGGCGCGATGCGACGGTCCCGCCATAACGTCGGCCGGCCGCTCGGTGTGGCAGCGGTCGATCGCCACCGGACAGCGTGGGGCAAAAATGCAGGCCTCGGGGATGCGGTGAAGATTGGGCACATCGCCGGCAATGACCGGCAGTTCCCGCGTGACCGTCTCGATGCGGGCCGGATCGCAGGCAATCAGCGCCTTCGTGTAAGGATGCCGCGGGCGATTGAATATCTCGCCGACGGGACCCGACTCCACCACCTCTCCGGCATAAAGCACCACGACGCGGTCGCAGATTTCGGCGATGGCTCCGAGATTGTGCGAGATGAACAGGATCGAGCCGTTGATGTTCTTGCGCAATTCGCGCAGCAGATGCAGAATCTGCGCTTCGAGAGTCACATCGAGAGCGGTCGTGACTTCATCGGCGATCAGCAGTTCCGGTTTCTGCAACAGGCTCATGGCGATCGCGATGCGCTGCCGCATGCCGCCGGAAAACTGAAAGGGAAAGCGGTCCAGTTGACTGGCCGCATCCGGAATGCCCACGCCTTGCAGAGCCTCGAGCGACTTTGCCCGCTTCTGGGCGGCGCTCGCCGCCCTGTCGCGATACTGAATATCGGCCATCTGCCAGCCGATGCTGCGGACCGGATTGAGCGAAGTCATCGGGTCCTGGAAGACCATGGAGATGCGGGTGCCCCGGATGGCGCGCATCTCGTCCTCCGGGAGCTTCAGCAGATCGGAGCCGCAAAACGCGATCGTTCCGGATGCAATCACCGCGTTGCCGGGCAACAGACGCATGACGGCCAGGGCGAGCGTCGACTTGCCCGATCCGCTTTCGCCCACCACACCGACGATTTCGCCGCGCGGGACCGTCATATCGATATTGCGAAGCGCGTGCACGGCGCCCTGCTGCGTGTCGAAGCGCAGCGACAGGCCGCGGATGTCAAGCACATCGCCGGTCATACGACGCGCCGCAATCTCGGATCGAGGTGATCGCGCAGGCTCTCGCCCAGAAACGTGAAGCCGAGCGTCGTGATGATCAGCGGTATGCCGCCGGAGACCACGATCCATGGCGCCACGCGAATGAGACCGAAGCCCTCCTGCAGGATGCGGCCCCAGCTTGGCGCGGGCGGCGGGATGCCCATGCCGAGATAGGTGAGGCCCGCTTCGAGCGCTACGACAGAGGGTATGTCCATGCTGGCAATAATGAGAAGCGGCCCCACGACATTGGGAAGGATGTGGACGGCAATAATGCGGAAATTCGAAGCCCCGAGAGATTCGATGGCCTGTATATACTCCGAGTTTTTCAGCGAGAGCGCCGCCGTGCGCGTCAGCCGTGCATAGGCCGGTGTCTGGATGACGATGACGACGAACATCAGGGTTGCGACACTGGCGCCCAGAAGGGTCACGACGGTCAGTCCCAGAATGACCGTCGGAAAAGAATAGATCGAGTCGAAGATGAGCAGCAGCAGATTGTCGAGCCAGCGCGGCCCGTATCCCGCAAGCAGGCCGAGCGATAGTCCGATGGCCAACGCGATGGCGATTGTCGAAACACCGACGAAGAGCGCGATCCGGCTTCCGGCGATCACGCGGCTGAACACATCCCGGCCGAGATTGTCCGTCCCCATGAGGTGGGTAAGCGACGGCGCCTGGAACCTGTCGGGCACAATGATCTTGAACGGGTCGAAGGGTGTGATCCACGGGCTGAAGAGCCCGCAGAAGACCACGATCAGCACGAGGATCAGCCCGATCAGTCCCATCGGATCGCCCTTGAGGCGCCGCCACAGGAGCGAAAGGCGGGCGGGCGTCAGTGCCGGGTGCGGGTCAGAGAGTTGCACGGACACGGGGATCGAGCCAGGCCACGAGAAGATCGGCGATCGGCATGGTCAGAGCGAAGAGGGCGACGGTGGTCAGAACGCCTCCCTGCACGACCGGGAAATTCCGCATGTTGGCCGCATCGACGATCAGCTTGCCGATGCCCGGCCTCGCGAAGATGGCCTCCACGAAGACGGCACTTGAAAGCAATCCGCCGATGGCGATCGCCAGCAGCGTGATGGTCGGCAGGATGGCAATGCGCAGCGCGTAGGATTTGACGATCTGGAATTCAGGCAGGCCGAAGGCGCGGGCGGTACGGATATGGTTCTCGCCCATTACTTCCAGCATGGAGGCTCGCACAATGCGCGACAGGTAGCCGACCCAACCGAGCCCTAATGCGAACCCTGGCATGATCAGATGCAGCATCTGATCGCCCCGGTCGCCCGGATCGCCGGCTCCGATGATGGGCAGCCAGCCGAGCGTGATCGCGAACAGCAGGATGATGTATATGGCGACCACGAAGGACGGAATGGAAATTGTGCCGACGGAAATGACGCCGGTAAATTTGTCGATGAAGGAATTGCGCCTGATGGCCGAGTAGCAGCCCAACGGGATGCCGATCAGCGCCGCCCAGCCGAGCCCGACGCCGATCAGCACCAGCGTATAGGGCAGATTCTCAATCACGATCTGGCTGACCGGCCGCTGGCTCCACATGTCGGTGCCGAGATTGCCTTGCAAAATCCGGCCGAAAAACGTGCCGAGCTGGACGATGATGGGATCGTTCAGCCCGAGTTGCTCGGTGATACGGGTCCGCATCTGGGCGCTTGCCCGCGACCCCAGCATGATGGTCGCCGGATCGCCGGGAATCAGTTTCAGCGCGGTGAACAGCATCACCATGGAGGTGATGAGGATCAGGATCGAAAGCCCGATGCGCTGAACGGCGTAAAACAGCATTGTTTCGACTGGGCCTCGCAAGCGAAGCGGGCCGGATTGCTCCGGCCCGCCAAGGTTTTATGCCCGCTTGAAGCGCTCGACAAGAAGTTCGCCGCCGGTATCGAAGTCGGGCACGATCTTGTCGCTATGTGCATAGTTCAACGGATCGTGGGTGATCCACACATAGGCGCCGGTATCCTCCATGATTTCCTGCATGCGGAGGTAGATTTGCTCGCGCTTGTCGTTGTTGGTTTCGCCGAGGCCCTTGGTCCAGAGGTCTTCGTACTCCGGATCCGACCAGCGTTCCCAATTCCACACGCCGACCTGGCTCTTGATGAACCACTGGATGGCGTCGGACGGGTCCGGAGACGCCCGGTAGCGCATCCACCAGAGTTGCAGGGACTTCCAGTCCTCGCCTTTCGATTCGAGGCCGAGGTTCCAGAAGGGGCCGGAATCAAGCGGGATGATCTCGCACTTGATGCCGACGTCGGCGAGGTTGGCCTGCACGATTTGCGCGGCCGTCACGCGATAGGCCTCGTTCAGCGTCTTGAACTCGACGGAGAGATCGCTGACACCCGCCTCGGCAAGCAACGCGCGGGCCTCGTCGGGATTGTAAGAATACTTGGACGCGTCGCGATTACCGACAACGCCCAGCGGCACGATGCCGTGGGCCAGCGGCGCGGTGCCGCCATAGGCCGCTTCAAGGATCGATTTGACGTCGATGGCGCGCTGGATCGCCTTGCGCACGCGGATGTCCTTGAGCTTCTCATGCTGGGTGTTCATGCCGATCCAGGTGTAGTAGGGCCCGGCCTGATTGTTGATCTTGGAGTTGGCCGGCATCTGCTTGAGATAGCGGGCCGCGGTGGCGGGGAGGACGCCGGTGATGGCGATTTCGCCGGCTTCGTAGGCCAGTTCGGCGGCGCTGGCGTCCTCGATATTGATGAAGTGGACTTCGCCGAAAGTGGGCTTCGTGCCTTTCCAGTCCGGATTGGCTTTGACCACGACTTTCTGCTTGGGCGTCCACTCCGCCAGATTGTAAGGGCCGCACTGGCCGGGCAGTTCGGTGGTGAATTTCTGGTCCGGGAGCTTTTCGACAACGGCTTTCGGGACGATCGAGCCGGACTCGGAAGCGATACCCATCAGGAAGGTCGCGGCGAAGGGCGATTTCAGCACGATCACGCCGTTGTATTTGTCCGCAACATCGACCTTTTCCAATGTCGGCCAGCGCGCCGCCCAGTCGGATTTCAACATCCGCTCGAAGGAATATTTCACGTCCTCGGTCGTCACTTCGCCGAGATTGCCGTTCCACATGAAGCCGGGCTTCAGGGTGAAGGAAATGTGGGTCGGATCGTCCTGGTTGATCTTCTCGACATAGTCCGAAGGCGCCCAGGTCCAGCTCCCGTTTGCGTCCTTCACCGGGATTGCGAGCCGCGGCAGGCATGCATACTGGACGCTCGTCTCCGCCCCGCCGATCATGTAGCCGGGATCGAGCACCTGGATATCGGCCTCCATGCGCACCTTGAGCACGTCGCCTTCGGCGGCGAGAACCTGCCCGGGCTTGATGCCAAGCGCTGCGATGGCGGAAAGAAAGGCGGTATTGCGAAGCAATTCACGGCGGTTCGTCATGTGCTCCTCCCTGAGCGAGGTTTCGAGTTGTCGCCCCTACAAGGGCTTATGGACACTCGTTGTTTGCTAGACTGTACCGGACAGGTCCGGCTGTCAAATAGGCGGGTTGGCCGGCGGAGATTGCGGGGCCTCCCCGCTACATGCAGTCGCGCCTGAAAGACCGCCTGAAGCTTCTTTCGATGAAGGGCTTGCCATTGTCGAATGTCTTGACGTGGGCCTCCATGTGGAAGTGGGTCTTGTCCGATGTCATCACGACTTCGGTCTCGGCGCGCGCGTCCCAATCGCCGCGCCGGTAGTGCACGGTCGTCGCCACCAGCGATCGCGGCGGCTCGGTGCCGTCCCGGCTCACGGCAAAGTCCTTCAGTTTGGTGAGACTGATCTGCGTCCCGATATCGTCGATCACATAGGTTCCGTCATTGCGCTTGATGGTGAAATTGACGCGCTGTTTTTCGATATCGAGGATGACGTGGCGCGTTTCGGCTCCCGCATCCTTGATGGTGAGCGGCGCCGGCTGCGACTTCTCGACGGGCGCGAACTTCACTTTGGCCAGGCCTTTCTCGGAGGTGAGGCGCGGCACTTCGATCACCGACTTCGACGGATCGATGGTCACCGTGGCTGGTTCCGGCGAAGGCCAGGCGATCGGCCAATAGCTGGTCGACACGGCCAGGCGCAGACGGAAGCCCGCCGGTACGGTCTGGGCGATTTCGTTCAACTCCACCGTGACGTCGTAGTATTGGCCGGGCTTCAGCGGTGACGGCTTTTCATGGCTGTCGCGGTGGGCAAGATTGAGAAGCCCATAGGTGATGCGCTCCGCCTTGCCATCCGGATGAATGGCGTTGAGGCGGACCGCGATCTGCGCCTGCGGCTTGTCGGCGGCGACACGCAGCTTCACATGGCTTCGCCCGACAATGGCAAGCGGTTTCTTCAGCGGCACGCTGTCAAAGCACAGCGATTGGACGTCGTCTTCGCGCTGGTCGATCGCCAGTTCCGGCGCGATCTTGCCGAGGCCATAGGCGCACCATTCACCCGAGGTAAGTCCCGTCGACAGACTTGAACGGATGGAGCGGGGCTTCGCCCTGGCGCGTTTGCCAAGCAGGGTTCCGTCACCGAGATAGAATGTCTCGGTCTTGATGTTCTTGTGCGGCCACGCTGGCAGCCCGATCCAATGGCCCTTGCGCTCGTCGAAATGGGGCCGCGGCGCTTCGCTCTCCTGCAGCCAGAGCCGCAGCGGCGGATCCTTTTCGACGCCCGTGTCGATGCCCTTGAGCCAGCGGTCCCACCAGCGCTTGCATTCCTGCAGGAAGCCGATGGCCGGTCCGGGGATGCCCACATGCGGATATTTGTGGCCCCAGGGCCCGGCAATGCCCTTGGCGCCGGGCAGGTTCTCGACCGAGCGGAACACCGCTGCCGTATAACCATCCACCCAGCCGCTGACGTTGAGAACCGGCACCTGGATGGCGCCGTAATTTTCGCACACCGAACCATGTTTCCAGAAATTATCGCGGCGCTGATGCTCCATCCACAGCATCGGGTAACAGTCGAGATTGTCGAGGCGGTGTTTCCACATCGCTTTCCAGCGGTCGGGACCCACGATTTCGGGATCGGGCGGCAGCGATCCGCAGGTGAAGAAATAGCCGCCCCAATCGAGGGTGTCGTTGAGGACGCAGCCGCCCATGAAGTGCACGTCATCGGCATAGCGGTCGACGGTCGAACAGAGCGAAATCACCGCCTTTAGCGCCGGCGGGCGCCGCGCCGCAACCTGAAGCCCGTTGAAGCCGCCCCATGAGATGCCGATCATGCCGACCGAACCCGTGCACCACTCCTGCGCGGCCAGCCAGGCGATGATCTCCAGCGCATCGTCCTGCTCGCGCTTGTGATACTCGTCCTGGATCAGCCCGTCGCTGTCGCCCGACCCGGAAATATCGACTCGCGCCACGCCATAGCCATGGGCCGCGAACCAGTAATGGGTCTCGTCATCGCGGATGCGGGTGCCGTCGCGGCGGCGATAGGGGATATATTCGAGGATGGCGGGGACCGGCCGGTCCTTCTGGTTCTTCGGCAGCAACAGGCGGGCCGCCAGCTACCGCCCGTCCTGCATCGCGATCCATGCGATCTCGACATACTACAACTGGCCGCGATAGTCGCGGACTTCGGCATGCTTACCGGCCATATTGCCCCCCACAGATTTTGATGCTGAGCTAAAGCGCTTCTTCTTCTCCTGTCAACGCGAGGCCCCATGACATTCTGGCAATTCAGCACTGCGGGCGAGCTTCGCGGCGACTGGCTTTTCCCCACGGCAAGCCGCGTTCTCGAGCAGCTCGGCATCAACCCGGCACAACGGCGCTTCGGCATGTCAATGCCCGATGCCGACATAGCGGTCGATCATGT
>JANMQB010000586.1:0-3633 GCA_031370155.1 Hyphomicrobiales bacterium
GCCTCCTTCACCTGTTCGAGGCCCTTGACCTCTTCGACGCCGATGTTGAGAAGGCCTATGGTCGGCCGCTCGAGGCCGAACAGGCAGCGGGCCATGGCCTCGCCCATCACCGCGAATTCGAGAAGCTGGGTGGCATTGGCGCCGATGGTGGCGCCGACATCGAGCACGATGCTTTCGCTTCTGAGCGTCGGCCAGATGGCGGCAATGGCAGGGCGCGAGACGCCGGGCAAGGTTTTCAACACGAAGCGCGCCATGGCCATCAGCGCGCCCGTATTGCCGGCCGAGACGGCGGCCTGGGCCTCGCCGCGGCGCACCGCATCTATGGCCTGCCACATGCTGCTCTTGCCGCGGCCGCGCCGCAAAGCCTGGCTGGGCTTGTCGTCCATGGCGACCTGGACGTCGGTGTGGCGGATTTCGGACATGGTCATGAGTTTCGGCTGGCTTTCCAGGAGCGGCGCGATCCGGGCCCGGTCTCCGAACAGAAGATAGCGATAGCCGGGGTGGCGCACCGCCGACAGGGCCGCACCTGGAATAACCGTAGCAGGGCCGAGATCGCCCCCCATGGCGTCGAGCGCGATGGTCAGGTCACCGGTCGTCATGCGTGCGCCCCTCAGTCCCTCACGGTGCTGCCGCCGAAGCACCGGAAGCCCGCGAAAATAGAGGCTCTGCCCGCGGAAACAACCCCCAATATCCACAAGGGAGTAATGGACCGGGCACCACTACTCCCGCTTGAGCCGGGACAGCACGGCAAAGGGGAAGGATTTCTCCACCGGCTCAGGGGTAATCTCGGCCGCCGGGGCGAATTCCTCGCCTTCCTGGCGCGGGTAGGGGTCGAGTTCGAGGGCGAGAGTTTCGGCCACGACTTCGCCCAGATCAATGCTGCCCTCTTTAATCACGTCGATGTCGTCGCCGTCCGCGTGGGCCGCCGCTTCGGCGGAGAGGAAATAGCGCAGCACCGGGAACTCAACCTTGCGGCGGAAGGCTTCGAGGCTGACGACGGAGACCTGTTCGAGATCGGCGGAAAGCTTGCCTTCAAGCTCGAGGCCGCCGCCGCGCCAGAGTTCGGCCGTCAGTTCGGCGGAGAGGGCATGAAGGGCGGGAAGCGACAGGCGCCGGGCCAGGGCCGCAAGTTCTTCCGCATCCGCCACAAGGTGCTCCGTGCTGCCGCCCTTGGACACGCGGTCGACGGCAAGCGGCCGGGAGAATTCGGGGGCGCGGGGCTTCATGGGCGTGGCTCCGGAAAGGCGATCCGGCCATCCAGCAATTCCCCGGCCGGCAGGCTGGCGAGCATCTCACGGGCCTCTAGGACATAGGCTGCAAGTTTCGCTACCGACCCCGACGGCGCGCCATCGGGAAAGACGTTGCGCGCGAGGGCCGATTCCAGGGCTTCCGTCCCCTGCGGCAGGGCCCGATCATAGGCGGCAATGCGGCCATAAAAGACTTCCGCCATCTTGCGTACCTTCTTGCCGACCGAGATATCGCCTACCCCCATTTCGCGCAAGGAACGATCCATGTCGGCGAAGAGCTCGTCGACCAGGGCCTGGCGGAAACCGGCATTGCCGCCCTTCAACCGGTCGAGCGCCAGATAGGCGTGGATGGTGATCATGTCGAAGCGGCCATCAAGGGAATCGGGCACCTGCCAGGCGTCATAGGGCACGGAATGCCGTGCGGCGGCCACAATCGCCTCGTAGAGACGGCGGTGAGCCGGAGCCGGCTTGCGGAACAGGTGGCTCAAAACCATCGGCTTGCTGCGGTTTGCGCCCTCGGGCAAAAGAGTGGCGGCGAATTTTTCTGTGCGGGGACGGGCGTAGCGGTCATGACCGGATTTCTTCGTTTCAGGGCGCATATGTGGCCGGTTGCCGCCGCTTTCGCAACCCTGTTGGCCGCCTGCTCGCCGTCGGTCGATCACCGCGGCTACATGGCCAAGCCCGGCGCCTTCGACCAGATCGGCAACGGCATGGCGAAATCCGAGGTCGAAGGCATTCTCGGCTCGCCTTCGACCACGGCCAGCGTCAATCTGCAGGGCGACAGCTATTATTACATCACCAGCGTCACCGAGAGCCGCGCCTTTCTCGCTCCGCGCGAGACCAGCCGGGAAGTCATCGCCATCCGCTTCGACCAGAGCGACCAGGTGGTGAGCTTCGCCCAATACGGCCTGGAAGACGGCCGCATCATTAACATCAATTCGCGCGAGACGCCGGTGGCCGGTTCCGACCTGTCGGTCCTGCAGCAACTCTTCCGGGGCATTCTCGGCTCCAAGCCGGGCATATCCGGCACCTGAACATGGTCTTCGACACGATCCTCGCGGGCGGCCGGGTGATCGATCCGTCACAGGGACTCGACGCGGTCCTTGACGTGGGTTTTGCCGGCGGCAAGGTCGCAGGCCTCGGCGAAGGTCTGGAGGCCTCTCCCGGAACCGCCGTCAGAAACGTCCGCGGACTGATCGTCGTGCCGGGCCTCATCGATCTTCACACCCATGTCTATTGGGGCGGCACCTCGCTCGGCATCGATGCCGAGGATTTCTGCCGCAAGAGCGGGGTGACGACGGCAATCGACACCGGCTCCGCCGGCCCCGGCAATTTCGCCGGTTTCCGCAAGCATGTGATCGATAAGAGTGCGGTGCGCATTCTCGCCTATTTGCACATCTCGCACGCCGGCATTTTCGGCTTTTCAACCACGGTGAGCGTCGGCGAAAGCGAGGACATCAGGCTGATGGACCCGGTCGCCGCCGTCGAGGTGGTCGAGGCCAACCGCGACGTGATCGTCGGCATGAAGGTGCGCGTCGGCCGTCATGCCAGCGGCGAACAGGGCCTAGCACCCCTCGACATCGCGCTGCAGGTGGCCGAGGAAACCGGCCTGCCGCTCATGGCCCATATCGACGAGCCGCCGCCCTCCTATGAAGAGGTGATCGCCAGACTCAGGCCCGGCGATGTACTGACCCACGCTTTCCGCCCCTTCCCCAATGCGCCGTGCACGGCGCAGGGTTCGGTCAAGCCCGCCGTCTTCGCGGCCCGCAAGCGCGGCGTTCTCTTCGATATCGGCCACGGCATGGGATCGTTCTCGTTCAAGACGGCGCGCGCCATGCTGGCCAACGGCTTCGAGCCCGATACGATTTCCTCGGACGTCCACAAGCTGTGCATCAATGGCCCGGCCTTCGACCAGGTGACGACCATGTCGAAGTTCCTGTGCATGGGCATGAGTCTTGGGAACGTCATCAAGGCCTCGACGGCGAATGCCGCCTTCGCGCTCAAGCGCCCGGAACTGGGATCGCTCAGGCCCGGCTCGGTTGGCGATGCCACGGTGCTCAGCGTCGACGAGGGCAAATTCGACTATGTCGATGTGGTGGGCGAGCATCTCGCTGGCCACGCCAAGATCAACGCCCGCGGCGTGGTGATGGGCGGCAAGTGGTGGCATCCAGCGTAATTTGGCGTTTCAAGCGGGAAGCGGTGCTCCGGACCGCTTTCTCTTCGCTGTCGGCCCTGTACCGCGCGGAGGGGTGCCGTCGCCAACAGGTTTTCGCGCCTCAGCGGTCAGCCAGTTCCGGAAGGCGGCGATCCGCGGCCGCTTCGACCATGCTTCGGGCGTCACAATCGAATAGACCGCCGCGACAACACCGCACGGCTCGGCCGCCAT
>JANMQB010000256.1:0-1812 GCA_031370155.1 Hyphomicrobiales bacterium
TCTGCGCCGGCTCCCGCGCCGTGGCGAGGAGATAGTCCCAGGCATAATCGGCATAGGAGCGGAACACATAGACGTCGAAAACATCGTCCTCGATCACATGCAATAGCGCGGCGATCTCGGCGAAGCGCATGCGCCGCACCGTTCCCGGACCGTATTCGCCGGAGAGCAGGCCGAGCGAGCATCCCTTCATCAGCACTTCGCGCCCGCCTTCGCCTTCGAGACGGATGACGGCCCGCATATCGGAAACGTCGACAGCCAGTGAATGAATGCCGGCGAGTGCCCTGTCGAGCGCGGCGAGAAGTTCCGTGACCTTGGCGCGGGGCGCAAGGATCAGCCACTGATCGATCGAGAGCCACAGGACCTTGATCTCGCCCCAGGACATGCTGGTGCGGGGCTGCCTCGGAAGCTCGATGCCAAGCGCCTGTTTTGCCGCCGCCATGAATTTGCGGTCGCTTGCGAATCCGCGCAGATCGATCATGCCGCGATCGGCGATTTCGCGCATGCCAATGCTCAAGCCCTGCGGCGGCGCGCGATGGGCAAGCGGGCTCTCGAAATGCAGCTCAGACATTCTGCTTCGCTCCTTGCCTGTCGTAGAAGACGGGCTCGACGATCTTCGCCTTGACCAATTTGCCGTCGAGCGGGAAGGACAGCGTCTCGCCCATGCGGGCCCGGCCGTTCTCGATCAAGGCCATGGCGATGGAGCGGCCCAATGTGGGCGAGCGGTAGGACGAGGTCACATGGCCCACCGTCTGCATCGGCGGCTTGTCCTTCACTTCGCGCACCGCATGAGCGCCGTCGGGCAGCACTTCGCTCGGATCGTCGGTCAGCAGGCCGACGAGCTGCTTGCGGTCCCCCCGCTTGAGATAGGATTGCTCCAGCGAGCGCTTGCCGAGGAAATCGGCCTTCTTTTTGGAGACAAGGCCCTCGAGGCCGACATCGATGGGCGTCGTGGTGCCGTCGGTCTCGTCGCCGATGACGATGAAGCCCTTCTCGGCGCGCAGCACATGCAGCGCCTCGGTGCCATAGGCCTCGATGCCGAATTCCTCACCCGCCGCCAGGATCGCATCCCACAGGCCGCGGCCGTAATTGGCGGGGGTAGCAACCTCGAAGCTGAGCTCACCCGAGAAGCTGATGCGGTAGACGCGCACCGGAGAGCCCGCGAGCCTGCCCTGCTTCATCGACAGATGCGGGAAAGTCTCGTTCGAGGTTTCGAAATCGGGATCGAGTTTGCCGATCACGGCGCGCGCCCTGGGGCCGGCGACGGCGAATTGCGCCCACTGCTCGGTGACCGGGGTGACGAAGACCCTGTAATGGGTCCATTCCGTCTGCAGCCATTCCTCGAGCCAGGCGGCGATGCGGTCGGCGCCGCCCGAAGTGGTGTGCATCAGGAAATGGTCGTCGGCGAGACGTGCGGTCACGCCGTCGTCGAAGAGGAAACCAAGTTCGTTCATCATCAGGCCGTAGCGGCAGCGGCCCACCTTCAAGGTCGAGAAGGTGTTGGTATAGACGCGGTCGAGAAATTCCCCCGCATCCGGGCCCTTGATTTCGATCTTGCCCAGCGTCGAGGCATCGAGCAGGCCCACCTTGTTCCGCACACTGAGGATTTCGCGGTCGATCGCCGCATGCTTGTCCTCGACGTCGCGCGGATAGGTGTAGGCGCGGCGCCACTGGCCGACCGGCTCGAAGACGGCGCCCGTATCCGTGTGCCAGCGGAAGACCGGTGTGCGGCGCACCGGCAGGAACAGCTTCTTGGTATGCGCGCCGGCGATCGAGCCGAAAGAGAAAGGCGTATAGGGCGGCCGGAAGGTGGTG
>JANMQB010000267.1:0-2310 GCA_031370155.1 Hyphomicrobiales bacterium
GACCACCTGCCAGCCTTCCATGTGGCTCACCTGATTGAGCATATGCCAGCGGCCGATGGAGCCCACCCAATACTGGCTGAAACAGAGATAGTCGCCGCAGCGGCTCTTGATCAGGCGATAGGCGTCGGCCTCGCGCCACAGACCCTCATTGACGCAGAACGGCACCGCCACGCGCCTGCGGAGATCGAGCATGTTCTCGACCGGATCGATGCGGACCGGCGCTTCCACGAAGTCGAGGTCGAAGCGCTCATGCCAGCGGTTGAGCAGGCGCACGGCCTGCGGCATGGTCCAGGCCTGATTGACGTCGATGCGGATCTTGCCGGCGGGGCCGATGGCGCCGCGCAGCGCTTCGAGCATGGCTTCCTCTTTTTTCTCATCCACGCCGGCCTTGATGTAGTAGGCGCGGTAGCCGCGCTTCACGCCATCGGCGCCCTGCGCGGCGATCTCATCGGGCGTTCCCCAATCCATGTAGTAATAGTAGTCGACCGACTCGCGCATGGCGCCGCCCAGCATGCGGTAGAGGGGCTGGCCGGATTGCTTACCGCAGAGGTCCCAGAGCGCCATGTCGATACCGGCAAAGGCGAAATTGCCGGTCATCGGTTGAAACGCCCAGACCCCATGGATCGCCAGATCGCGGTGCATGGCCTCCTTGTCCCAAGGGTCGCGCCCGGCGATCAGCGGCGCCATGGCCTTGACCGCGCTTTCAATGCCGGCCGTATCGGCGGCGCGCGTGCATTCGCCCCAGCCCACGAGCCCGTTGTCCGCGGTGATCTTGACGATGACATCGGTGATGCCGCCGCGATTGATGAGCGAGCTTGACTCCACCCTCTTGTAGGGAACGCGGACCGTTATGGCTTCCAGTTTGACGACTTTCATGGCCGGCTCCCATCCTTCATCTGGAGACATTCAATCGCCGTTCCATGTAGCGGACGGCAACCGACAAGGGATAACTCATGGCGAAATAGATCGCCGCAACCAGAACGAATACGGCCATCGGCTGATAATCGGCGAAAGCGATGCTCTTTGCGTCGTTCATGAGTTCATTGACCCCGATCAACGAACACAGCGAAGTATCCTTGAGCAGACCGATCGCGTAGTTGCCGAGCGGTGGCAGGACGATGCGGGCGGCCTGCGGCAGGATGATGTAAGCCATCGACTGCGACGGCGTCATGCCCAGGGTCATCGCCGCTTCGCGCTGGCCCTTGTGCAAGGCCTCGATGCCCGACCGGAACACCTCGGCCAAGATCGCACCGCCGTGCAGACCGAGACCGACAACGGCGCCGGTAAAATCGCTGAACCACCGCCAGTTCAGATCGGGGAAGAGCTGCGGCGGCACGAAGTAGACGATGTAAAGCAGCACCACGATCGGCAGGCCGCGCGCGACTTCGATATAGACCGTGGCGAAGGTTCGCAAAAATCCGAAGCGCGACGTGCGCAAGAGTGCAAAGACGATACCGATCGCCACGGCCAGCACGAAGGAAACCAGGGCGATCTTCAAGGTAGTGATGGAGTAATAGAGCAGTTCCGGCAGCCAGCGGTGGATGTTTTCCGCGTAGAGTTCGGGAAGCTGCAGCATGATTGCGCTCCCCCGCCCCTACTGCCAGGCCTGCCGCTGACGCTCCAGGCGCGCCGCAAAGCGGGCCATGGGGATCGTCATGCACAGATAGAGCGCCCCGGCGATCAAGTAGACGGCGGCACTCTGCAGGGTTTCGGTGACCAGGTTCCGCGCCAGCGCCATGATCTCCACGACACCCACGGCGAACACGATCGCCGTGTCCTTGAGCAGCACTATGGCGAAATTGGTGATCGGCGGCAGCATGGTGCGCAGAGCCTGCGGCAATACGATGTATTGCATGGCGCGCAGCGGCGTCATTCCAAGCGAAAGCGCGGCTTCCATCTGTCCGCGGTGGATGGACTCGATCCCGGCGCGATAGATCTCCGAGAGATACGCGGAACCGTTGAGACCAAGCCCGATGATCGCCGCCTGGAACGGCGAGGGCTGGAAGCCGACGTCGGGAAAGCCGAAATAGATGACGAACAGCTGAACCAGGGCCGGTGTTCCGCGAAAGAACTCGGTATAGGCGATCGCCAGAATGCGCAGAATGCGCCAACGCGATATGCGCAGGAGCGCGATAATCAAGCCGAACACCAGCGCGAAGGCGAGCGCCCCGATGGCGACGGACACGGTCTCCGGGAGGCCCCCAAGCAGGGTTGTGAGGAAATACCAGCCCCTGACTTCCAATATCCGCCAAAAACTCATGCCGCCGCCTTCCAGGGCTTGATGAGTCCAGACTGCGGCGTTCGGAATTC
>JANMQB010000268.1:0-3962 GCA_031370155.1 Hyphomicrobiales bacterium
ATGTCGACGGAACCTTCGGGGCGGGCGGCTATACAAGCGCCATTCTCGCCGCCGCCGCCTGCCGCGTCTATGCCATCGACCGCGACCCCGATGCGATCGGCGCGGGACAGGGGCTTGTGGCGCAATGCGGAGGACGACTGACGCTGATTGAGGGCCGTTTCAGCGACATGGAAACGCTGCTCGCGGCTGCCGGCGTCACCTCGGCCGACGGCGTGGTGCTCGATGTGGGTGTGTCATCGATGCAGCTCGACGAATCGGTACGCGGCTTTTCGTTCCTGCGCGACGGGCCGCTCGACATGCGCATGGCCAAGGCGGGACCATCGGCGGCGGACGCGGTCAACACGCTCTCCCAGGACACGCTTGGCCGCATCATTCATATCTACGGCGAAGAGCTGCGGGCCCGCGCCATCGCCAGGGCGATCGTCAAGATGCGCGCCGCCGCGCCGATCACCACCACCGCCGCCCTGGTGCGCGCCATCGAAACGGCGGTCGGGCCGCAGCGGCCGCAGGACCGCATTCATCCGGCCACCCGCACCTTCCAGGCGCTGCGCATCTACGTGAACGGGGAGCTCGACGAACTGGCCGCGGCGCTCGCCGCGGCCGAACGTCTTCTCGTTCCAGGCGGCCGTCTCGTCGTCGTCACTTTTCATTCGCTGGAGGACCGGATCGTCAAGCGCTCCTTCGTGTCGCGCGCCGGCAAACTTCCTTCCGCCTCGCGGCACCTGCCACCGGATCAGATGGGCCCGGCGCCGAGCTTCGAACTTCTCTTCAAGGGCCACCGCGCGGCGAGCGAGGTGGAAGCCCGGCGAAATCCGCGGGCCCGCTCCGCCAAGCTCCGGGCCGCCATCCGCACCGGAGCCGCGCCCATGAATTTCAACATGGAGGACCTCGGCGTCCCCGCCCTCGACGTGAGGCGGCACTGATGAACAAGTTCTTCAACGCGCTTCTGGTTCTCACCGTTCTGGTCTCGGGCTTTGTCCTCTATTCGCTCGAGCACGCCACCCGCAGCATCGAGCGGGAAATCGCCGGAATTCACCGCGCGATCGCCGCCGAGCGCGAGTCGATCAAGCTGCTGAACGCCGAATGGAGCAGCCTGACGCGGCCCGCCGATCTTGAGCGGCTGGCGCGGCAGCATCTCGGTCTTGAGAACCCGAGCGCATCGCAGATCGTCCGGCTCGATGAACTCGGCCAGAAGGTTCCGGCCGAGCCTCCCGTCCGGCTGGTGGAAGAGGGTACGGACCCGATCACCGGCATTCTCGAGCAGGTGCAGTGACACATGACCGCCACCGCCCATGACGACAAGGCCTTGACCGCACTTGGCGAAGCGCCACTGCTCGCCGGCCGCCACCGCATCAGACTGATCGGCATATGTTTCTGGGCGGGCTTTCTTGCCATCGCCGCGCAGCTCGGCAACCTGACGGTGCTGCAGGGGCGTCTCGCCGGCGAGAATGCAGGGGAGGTGCATGAGGACCGTCTGCCGCGGCCCGATATTGTCGACCGCAATGGCGTGCTGCTGGCGACCGATGTGGCGGTTGCCTCGCTCTATGCCGATCCGCGCAAGATCATCGACATCGACGAAGCGGTGGAACTGCTTACCGCCACGGTGCCCGATCTCGACGCCAAGTGGTTGCGGGCGCGGCTCACGCAGCCAGGCCGCGCCTTCGTCTGGCTGAAGCGCCAGGTGAGCCCGGAGGAGCGCGATGCCGTCTATAATCTTGGCATTCCCGGCGTGGGCTTCGTCAACGAGCGCCGCCGCGTTTATCCGCAGGGACGGCTCACCGGCCATGTGGTCGGCTATGTCGACGTCGATAGCAAGGGCATCGCCGGGATCGAAAAATATCTCGACGACCAGGGCGCCATCTACACCGCCTCGCTCGCCGATTCCGGCGAAGGGGTGCCGCAGTCGGCGCAGATGTCCATCGACATCCGGGTGCAACACGTGCTCGCCGGCGAGATCGCCGCGGCGGTCACCAAGTTCAGGGCCAAGGCCGGCGGCGGTATCGTCCTCGACATCGAGACCGGCGAAGTGGTGGCGCTCGTCTCGCTGCCGGACTTCAATCCGAACGTGGAGGAGAAGAATTTCACCAGCGACCAGACGAACAAGATGACCAGCGGCGTCTATGAGTTGGGCTCGGTCATCAAGGCGGTGACCTTCGCCATGGCCTTCGACTATGGCGTCGTCAGTCTTGAAGATCGCTTCGATGCCCGGTTTCCGCTGATCATCGGCAATGCGCGGATCGACGACTTCCACCCCGAACACCGGGTACTGACGGTGCCGGAGGTTTTCACCTATTCCTCCAACATCGGCGCCGCCAAGATGGCGCTGCAAGTCGGCACCGAGCGGCATCAGGAATTCCTGCGCCGGGTGGGCCTGTTCGACCGGCTGACCACCGAACTGCCGGAAAGCGCCAAGCCGCTGCTGCCGCGGCACTGGAGCAAGCTTGCCACGGCTACGGCGGCTTTCGGTCACGGTTTCGCCGTGCAGCCCCTGCAGGGTGCCGCCGTGGTGGCGGGCTTGCTCAACGGCGGCAAGCTGATCACGCCCACCTTCATCAGGCGGGGCAGGGAGGAGGCCGAGGTGCTGGCCACGCGCATAGTCAAGCCCGAAACCAGCGAGAAACTGCGCTATCTGTTCCGGCTCAATGCGACCCAGGGTACGGCGGCGAAGGCCGATGTCGTCGGCTACCGGGTCGGCGGCAAAACCGGCACGGCGGAAAAAGTGGTCAACGGCCGCTATTCCAGCGAGCACCGGCTCAATTCCTTCATCGGCGCCTTCCCGATGGAGGCGCCGCGCTACCTGCTGCTGGTGATGCTCGACGAACCCCAGGCGCTGCCCGAGACCTATGGTTTCGCAACTGCCGGCTGGAACGCCGTGCCTGCCGCCGGCAAGATCATCGAACGCATCGCGCCGCTCCTCGGTGTGGCACCTCTATTGACGCCGGAAGATGTGGAGAAGCTCGCCAAGCAGGCGAAAGCCCAGAAGAAAGAGGGCTGAGGCGGTGGCCGTGACACTTGCCCGATTGATCGGCAATGACGCCTCGCCACCCAAGGGAGCGGAGTCGCTCGCCATCTCCGGGCTAACCGCCGACAGCCGCGAGGTGAAGCCGGGCTTCGTTTTCGCCGCACTTGCCGGTACCAGCGTCGACGGCGCCAGGTTCATTCCGCAGGCAATCGCCAATGGCGCCGCAGCCATCGTTTGTGCCGGCGGCGTGGGTGTGGCCAACGTGCCGGTCATCGCTACGCCGAATCCGCGCCGCCTCTTCGCGCTGATGGCGGCGCGCTTCTTCGGCCGCCAGCCCGATCTCGTGGTGGCGGTGACGGGCACCAACGGCAAGACTTCAGTTGCCGCCTTCGTGCGCGAAATCTGGGCGGCCATGGGTTTCCGCGCCGCGAGCCTCGGCACAATCGGCCTGGTGGGTCCCTCCGGCTCCACCCATCTGCAGCACACGACACCCGATCCGGTGAAGCTGCATGAGATCGCGGCGGCGCTGGCGGATGATCATGTGGATCATCTGTCGATCGAGGCATCGAGCCATGGCCTGGCGCAATACCGCCTCGATGGCTTGCGCCTGGCGGCCGGGGCCTTCACTAACATCAGCCGCGACCATCTCGACTATCATGCCAGCTTCGAGGATTATTTCGCCGCCAAGATGCGGCTGTTCGAGGAATTGCTGCCGGCCGGCGCACCGGCGGTCATCAACGCCGATTCTCCGCAAGCGGGCGAAGTCGCCCGCCGCGCCGCGGCGCGAAGACTGAAACCATTCAATGTCGGACGGGCCGGGGATGCGCTTAGGCTCATCGCCGCCGAGCGCGAGGGCTTCGGCCAGCGGCTCGAGATCCAGGGCTTGGTACGGCGGCATGCCGTATTTCTGCCGCTGGCCGGCGCCTTCCAGGTATCGAATGCCCGGGTCGCGGCGGGGCTCATCATCGCCACCGGTGGCGAAGAGGCACTCGCCATGCAC
>JANMQB010000279.1:0-1825 GCA_031370155.1 Hyphomicrobiales bacterium
GCCAGGTCGAGATCGGAGAGGCGGGTGTCGGTCATGTCATCCCTGCGCAATGATTCGCGTACTCCCTTCTAGCAAAGTCGGCGGCAAGTTTCCGCATTGACGAGACCCCGGCCCAGGCCCATAGAGCCGCCGACAACACGAGATCCCACCCCCATGAGCCTCACCCCCTCCCGCACCATGCGGGACCTGATCGCGCTTGCCGTCGCCGCCGGCCGCGAGATCATGAGCGTTTACCGCGGCGATTTTTCGGTTCGCGCCAAGAACGATCTGACCCCGGTGACCGAAGCCGACGAGGCCTCCGAGCGGCTGATCCTCGAAGGCCTGGCGAGGCTCGATCCCACCACCCCGGTCATCTCCGAGGAGGCCGCGGCGGCGGGCCGCATTCCGCCCGTGGCTGGCCGCTTCTGGCTGGTCGATCCCCTTGACGGCACTAAGGAATTCATCTCGCGGAACGGCGAGTTCACGGTCAACATCGCGCTCATCGCGGACGGCGCGCCGGTCCTCGGCGTGGTTCATGCCCCGGCCCTTGCCCGCATCTTTTGGGGCGAGAAGGATGTGGGCGCGGCCGAAGGAATGATCGGCCAAGGCGGCGATATCGCCTGGCGCGATCTGCATGTCCGCCCCTGCCCCGCCGAAGGGGCAACTGTCGTCGCCAGCCGCTCGCACCGCGACGCCGCGACCGACGGTTTTCTCAAGAAGGTGAAGGTCAAGTCGCTCGCCTCCGCCGGCTCCTCGCTCAAATTTTGCCTGGTGGCGGCTGGCGAGGCCGATCTCTACCCGCGCTTCGGCCGCACCATGGAATGGGATACGGCGGCGGGACACGCCGTGCTCGCGGGCGCCGGCGGCAAGGTTCTGACCGAGGACGGCGAGCCCCTCTCCTATGGCAAGCGGGCGCGCGGTTTCGACAATCCCGGCTTCATCGCATCGGCCTGAATTTGCAAAGCATTAACCAACCGGCAAGCCGCCGCTGTTACCAAGAGCAACCGCCACACAGCCGCCACAGGCGCCGCCGATAGTGGCCGGAAATTGGGATGATTCGAGGGGATGACATGACCATGAAGATGCTGTTTGCCGCCCTGGGCGTAGGCCTTGCATTGCTGCTCGCCGTGCCGGTTCAGGCCAGCGAGAACCAGACCTACACTTCGCAAGAAATCCTTTCGACCGGCCATCGCTTCTTCGGCAAGACCACGCGCGGCCTCGCCGAGGCGGTCGAATATGTCTTCCAGAACCAGGGCGAACCCACCGCCTATATCGTCGGCGAGGAAGGTTCCGGCGCCTTGATCGGCGGCCTGCGCTATGGCGAAGGCACCATCTACTACAAGAACGGCATCAAGCAGCGCATCTACTGGCAGGGCCCGTCGGTGGGCTGGGATTTCGGCGGCAACGGCTCGCGCGCGCTGGTGCTGGTCTACGGCTCGAGGAGCCCGCGCGATCTCTACAAGCGCTTCGGCGGCGTCGAGGGCTCGGCCTATTTCGTCGGCGGCGTCGGCGTGAATTTCCAGAAATACCGCAACATCGTGCTCGCCCCCATCCGCAGCGGCGTCGGCCTCCGCCTCGGCGCCAATGTCGGCTACCTCAAATACTCCGGCAAGCCGAACTGGAACCCGTTCTGAGAGGGCGCGTTTCAGGTCTTCCGCCCCGCCTTATTTCCGTCGCCTGCACTTGCGAATCTTGCAAGGAGCGTGTGGCCGCCGCTTTGCAAGGCGGCAAGGTGTTGGTAAGTAAGGCGTAATCCGGGGGTTCTCATGTCTCAAACCGAGACACTCATGCTGGTGGTTCTGGGCTTTGCGCTGGCGGCCCTGATCGCCCTGTTCATCGGCCGCTT
>JANMQB010000335.1:0-1728 GCA_031370155.1 Hyphomicrobiales bacterium
TCGTTGCGCTCCGGTCTCAGGAAGTTCCAGCCCCTCTGCAGATGCCGGATCAGGCTGTGGGCCTTGTACTGGGTGGCGACCCCCATGCGCCGGATGCCGGAATTGAGCGCGTTCGACAGGGCGAAATCGATGATCCGCGACTTGCCGCCGAAGGGAACCGCCGGCTTGGCGCGCTTGTCGGTAAGTTCGAGGAGCCGGCTGCCGCGGCCGCCCGCCAGCACATAGGCCATGGCGTCGCGGGCGAGCGGTGCATGTTTCCGATGATCGGCCATTTGCGTCCCCCTTGTTCTTTTTCTAAACCCCTTCGTGCACCAGAAAGAGCGTGGCGAGCGGCGGCAGTGACAGCCGCGCGCTCGCCGGCTTGCCATGCGAGCGGTGCGAAGCCGCCGCGACACCCCCCATGTTGCCGTGCCCGCTGCCGCCATAGATGCCGGCGTCGGTGTTGAGAATTTCGCGCCAATGCCCGGCGGAAGGGAGCGGCAGAAGGTAATTGTCGCGCGGCACCGGCGTGAAATTGGTCGCCACCACGACGATGGGATCGCCGGAGCCCGAATGCCGCGCCCAGGCGAAGACGGAATTTTCATGATCGTCGGCGATCAGCCATTCGAAGCCATCGCCTTCGCAATCGCGGGCGTGCAATGCCGGATGGGCCCGGTAGAGCCCGTTGAGATCGCGGATCAGGGTCTGCATGCTCTGGTGCGGCGCATGCTCGAGGAGGTGCCAGTCGAGACTGTGCGCCTCGCTCCATTCGGTCCATGGCGCCATTTCCTGGCCCATGAACAACAGCTTCTTGCCCGGATAGCCCCACATGAAAGCGTAATAGGCGCGCAGGTTCGCGAATTTCTGCCAGTCGTCCCCCGCCATCTTGGCGAGCAGCGAGCCCTTGCCGTGGACGACCTCGTCATGGGAGAGCGGCAGCACGAAATTCTCCGAGAAGGCGTAGCGCAGGCCGAAGGTCAGCTCATTGTGGTGGTGCTTGCGGTGCATCGGATCGCGCTTCAAATATTCGAGCGTGTCGTGCATGAAGCCCATGTTCCACTTGAAGCCGAAGCCGAGGCCGCCGGCATGGGTGGGTTGCGATACGCCGGGATAGGCGGTCGATTCCTCGGCGACGGTGAAGATGCCGGGCAGGCCGCCATAGGCCACCTGGTTCATCCGCTTCAGGAATTCGATGGCTTCGAGATTCTCCTTGCCGCCATAGCGGTTCGGCAGCCACTCGCCGTCTTTTCGCGAATAATCGAGGTAGAGCATCGAGGCCACCGCATCGACGCGAAGCCCGTCGAGATGATAGCGGTCGAGCCAGAACTGGGCATTGTTGATGAGAAAGCTCGAGACCTCGCGGCGCCCGAAATTATAGATCGCCGTGTTCCAGTCCGGATGATAGCCCTGGCGCGGGTCCTCGTGCTCGTAGAGGGCGGTGCCGTCGAAGCGGGCAAGACCGTGCTCGTCGGTCGGGAAATGCGCCGGCACCCAGTCGAGAATGACACCGAGACCCGCCGCATGGGCGCGGTTGACGAAGCGGGCAAAGCCGGAAGGCTCGCCGAAGCGCGAAGTGGGGGCATAGAGGCCGGTCGGCTGATAGCCCCAGGATAGATCGAACGGGTGTTCGGTGATCGGCAGGAGTTCGATATGGGTGAAGCCCATGTCACGGACATAGGGAATGAGCTGGTCGGCCAGCTCGTCATAGGTGAGAAACTCATTGTCTTCCCTGCGCCGCCAGGAGCCGAG
>JANMQB010000350.1:0-3706 GCA_031370155.1 Hyphomicrobiales bacterium
ACGGATGGGGACTTTCTGACTTGAGCGGCAAAGAACCCCATCCGTCAGTTGCTGCGCAACTGCCACCTTCCCCACGGCAAAGCCGTGGAGAAGGATAAGGGAAGATTGCACGCTTCGTTTCGATGAAAAGAAGTCATGCTCTAATACCTGCATTCGAACGACGGGAGCGCTGCCGCAGGGCGGCGCTCTTCGTTTGTCAGGCCAGTTTTTTTGCCAGCCCGATGAAACGGTCGACATCTTCTTCCGGCGTGGCGAAGGATGCGATGAAGCGGACGAAAATTTCATCCGCCTTGATCGTGTCGCCGAGACTGTCGGGCATCCAGTCGTAGAATTTCGCCCCCGAGGCGAGAAGCTTGTCGTTCAGCGTTCGCGGCATGATAGCGAACACTTCATTGGCCTGCACCGGATTGGGGATGCGGATGCGCTTGCAGCTGGTGAGGCCCTCTGCCAGCCGCTGCGCCAAGGTATTGGCCCGCCGCGCATTGTCGAGCCACAGGCCGTCCCGCAGATAGGCCAGCATCTGGGCGCCGAGGTAGCGGCTCTTGGAAACGAGTTGGCCCGATCGCATGCGGCGGTAAAGAAAATCCTCGGCAAGTTTGGTATCGAAGAACACCACCGCTTCGAGCAGCATGGCGCCGTTCTTGCTGGCGCCGAAGGACATGACATCGACGCCGGCTTTCCAGGTGACGTCGGCGGGAGCGCAGCCCAGCCCCGCCACCGCATTGGCGAAACGCGCGCCGTCCATGTGGAGCTTCATGCCGCGCGGCCCGGTGAGCGCCGAGATCGCCTTCACCTCTGGGGAGGAATAGACGGTGCCGAGCTCGGTGACATTGGCAATCGAGACGGCAGCAGGCTTGGGATCGTGCTCGCCGCGGATAAAGCCTTTCAGCGTCTTCTCGATCATCGGCGGCGTGATTTTGCCGCCCTCCCCGCGCAGGCCGAGAATTTTCGCGCCACCGGTAAAGAACTCCGGCGAATTGCATTCGTCGCAGGAAATATGCGCTTCCGCATGACAGATGACCGCGCCGTAAGGCGGCGCGATCGATGCCAGCGACAGTCCGTTCGCCGCCGTTCCCGTGGTCACCAGAAAGGCGCGGACTTCCTTGCCGAAGACCTCCGAGAGCTTTTCTTCGGATTTCTTTGACAAGTCGTCGCCGCCGTAGGAGGGCGAGGTGCCTGGATTGGCATCGGCGAGTGCCGCCAGAATGCGGGGATGCACCCCATAGACGTTGTCGGATGCGAAATTCATTCGGCCACTCCGGATTTCATGGCGGTCGTAGCTGCTACCCGCCTTGACATACCATCGAGCAGGGTCACCGCAAGGCCGGCCGCGAGGATTAGCATAATGCCGGCGACCGCAAGCCCGTTCGGCACATTCCCGAAGATGACGAATCCGGCCAGCAGCGCCCAGATCGTGAATGAATAATAGAATGGCGCCAGCGTTCCGGCGCTGGCATAACGGAATGCCAGGAAAATAAAGAGATGGCCGCCGATGAGAAACACGCCCGCGGCGGCCATCAGCGCCAAGTGTTGTGGTTGCGGCGTGACCCATGTCTCGAACAGGCTTGTCGCGATTGCCGCCGCAACCATGACAATCACCAGCATTGCGAAGGCGACGACGAGGGCCGGAATATGTTGCGGCACCTTGCGCGAGACGACGTCGCGGGCCGCCGACCCGATGGCGGTTGCAAATCCGAAAATCGCGTAAGGAGACGCCGCCGTGCCGCCGGGCTGCGCCACCAGAAGCGCTCCGGCAATTCCCACTGCGATCAGCATGATGCGAAGGGGGCCGATGCGTTCACCCCAGATCAGGGCGGTCGCGGCCACCAGCAGCAATGGTGAAATCTGGTGAATGGCGGTGATATCGGCGATCGGCATGTGAACCAGCGCCAGCACGAAACTAATGACGGCGAAGACTTCGCAAGCTCCGCGCAGCACCACCCAGCCGTTGAACATGTGGCGGATATCGGCCCTGTAGCCGAGGATCAGCAGCAGCGGAAAACACCACAGGACCGCCGCGCTACCACGCATGAAGAGCACTTGCAGGGGTGGCGCATCGGCCATCACCAGTTTCATGCAACTGTCGTTGGCGACGAATGCACCCGCCGCCAGCACGACGCAGGCTATGCCGCGCAGGTTCGAATGGGATGTCATGCGGATGTGCCACTCGCTCGGGAGCGGGCTAACTACCCGCTAGGCCGCTGCAAAGCAAACGCCAGAGGGCCGGGAACCGCCGCGCAATTTTATTGCGTATTTTGCCCCGCCACGATTCCTTACTTGCGTGAATCCGGTCTCTGTGGCATATAAAGAAAGGACAGTAACACTGTCCTTTCGCGGTGTGAACTCAAGGCAAGTGGAACCCGGATGGACCGGACTGCGACCACCAAGACCCTGACTGCGACGGCCGACAAGGCCGCCGGCACCGCACGCACGCTCCGGGCCAACGCCACAAAACGCAAGTAAGGGCAAGCTCGGGCGCCAAAGGCGGCCCAAGAGTTTGATCCCGCGGCGGGCTTCGGCGGCTACCCCAATAGCCCCTCCTCAAAGATCAGACTCAAGTGCCGGAAGAATGCCTCCGCCGGGTTCACGCCTGTTCCCGATGGAGTATGATCGGTCGAGGACGGAAGAGGACGCAAGGCCATGACCAAGCACATGCTGCCGGAAGGACTTCCCGCCGCGCACGGGCTCTACGACCCGCGCTACGAGCACGATGCCTGCGGCGTCGGCCTCATCGCCAACATCGCCAACATCAAGAGCCACCGCATCATTTCCGACGGCCTGAGCATTCTCAAGAACCTCGAGCATCGCGGCGCGGTGGGCGCCGATCCCAAGGCTGGCGACGGCGCCGGCATCATGATCCAGATTCCGCACGCCTTCTTTGCGGAAGAGGCAAAGCGCCTCGGCTTCGAGCTCCCCGCCGCCCACCAATATGGCGTTGCCTACCTCTTCATGCCGCGCGAGCCGGTCTATCGCCAGGACATCGAACGCATCTGGTGGGAAACGGCACGCGAGGAAGGCCTGAAGGTTCTCGGCTGGCGCGACGTTCCGGTCGATTCCTCGGTACTGGGATATTCGGTCAAGGGCACCGAACCGGTGCACCGCCAGCTCTTCATCGGCCGCGGCCCCATGATCCGCGACGAAGCTCATTTCGAGCGCAAGCTCTTCGTCTGCCGCAAGGTGGTGTCGAACCGGGTTCTCGAAGTCCTCGGGCCCAAGGCCAGGGCCTATTATCCCGTCTCCGTCTCGACCCGCACCGTCGTCTACAAGGGCCTGGTCCTCGGCAAGGACCTGGGCAACTATTACAAGGACCTCGCCGATCCGCGCATCGAATCGGCACTTGCCCTGGTGCACCAGCGCTTCTCCACCAACACCTTCCCGTCCTGGCCGCTGGCGCATCCCTATCGCTTCATCTGCCACAACGGCGAAATCAACACGGTGCGCGGCAACTTCAACTGGATGGCGGCGCGCCAGGCCAACATGAAGTCGGAGGTGCTGGGCGAGGACCTCTCCAAGCTCTGGCCGATTTCCTATGAAGGCCAGTCCGACACCGCCTGCTTCGACAACGCCCTCGAATTCCTGTTCATGGGCGGCTATTCGCTGCCGCATGCCATGATGATGCTGATCCCGGAGGCCTGGGCCGGCAATCCGCTGATGGACGAGGACCGGCGAGCCTTCTACGAATATCATGCCGCGCTGATGGAGCCCT
>JANMQB010000387.1:0-4657 GCA_031370155.1 Hyphomicrobiales bacterium
CCCATTGCACCAGCCGCGAGCTGTTCAAATGCGTGATGGACGATCATGCGCGCGGCATTTTCCAGGGCAAGGTGATGGTGAGACCCCACGCCCAAAAGACCGACGTCAAGCAGTCGTGCCATGCGCTGCTGCTGTCTGAAACGGCCGAGTTCGACGCCAAGCCGGAACTCGAAATCTTCGCCGACGACGTGATCTGCGGCCATGGCGCCACCTCCGGCGATCTCGACCGCGATCATCTCTTCTATCTGCGCTCGCGCGGCATCCCCGAGCGCGAGGCGAAGTCGCTGCTGATAGCCGCCTTTGTCGGCGAGGCCTTCGAGGCGATCGGTCATGACGGCATCCGCGAGGCGCTCATCGCCTATGCCGCGGGCTGGCTGAAGCAGCATGAGGGCGGGAGATGACCATCGCCCAGCGCAAGCTCGCGCCCCAATTCGACGTCGCCGCCATCCGCCGCGACTTTCCGATCCTTACGCGTGAGGTCTATGGCAAGCCGCTCGTCTATCTCGACAACGCCGCCTCGGCGCAGAAGCCTAGATACGTGCTCGACGCGATGACGAAGAGCTACACGGAAGAATATGCCAACGTGCACCGCGGCCTGCATTTTCTCTCCAATGCCGCGACGCAGGGCTTCGAGGATGCGCGGGAAAGCGTGCGCCGCTTCATCAACGCGCCCTCCAAGGACCAGATCATTTTCACCCGCAACGCCACCGAGGCGATCAATCTGGTGGCCCAGAGCTTCGGCGGGCTGGTCATCGGCGAGGGCGACGAGATCGTGCTGTCGATCATGGAGCACCACTCCAACATCGTGCCCTGGCATTTCCACCGCGAGCGCCGCGGTGCGGTCATCAAATGGGCGCCCATCGACGACGACGGCAATTTCCTGCTCGAGGAATTCGAGAAGCTCCTGACGCCAAGGACGAAGATCGTCGCCATCACACAGATGTCCAATGCCCTGGGCACCATCGTGCCGGTGGCCGAGGTGATCCGCATCGCCCATGCCCGCGGCATTCCGGTCCTGGTCGACGGCAGCCAGGCGGCGGTGCACATGGGCGTAGATGTACAGGCGCTCGATGCCGATTTCTACGCCTTCACCGGCCACAAGTGCTATGGGCCCACCGGCATTGGCGTGCTCTATGGCAAGGCCGAACATTTGAAGCGCATGCCGCCCTACCAGGGCGGCGGCGAGATGATCCATGAGGTGACCCGCGAGACGATCACCTACAACGATCCGCCGCACCGCTTCGAGGCGGGAACCCCGGCCATCGTCCAGGCGATCGGGCTGGGCGCCGCACTCGACTACATGCAGGGCGTGGGGCTGGCCAATATCGCCGCCCATGAGGCGAAGCTGCGCGATCATGCCATGCGGCGCCTCTCCGGGATCAACAGCTTGCGGATTTTCGGCCGCGCCCGTGAGAAAGGCGCCATCGTCTCCTTCAACATGCACGGCGCCCACGCCCACGACGTGGCAACCGTCATCGACCGGGCGGGTGTGGCGGTCCGGGCCGGCACCCATTGCACCCAGCCGCTGCTCGCCCGCTTCGGCGTCACCGCCACCTGCCGCGCCTCCTTCGCCATGTATAATACGCTCGAGGAGGTTGACGTGCTGGCCGAAGCGCTTATCTCAGCACAAAGGATTTTCCTGTGACCGAGGCCATCGACCATAGCGTCGCCGAGACGCCGCCCAACCCCAGCGCCATTCCGGCGGACGATCTGGCGCGCATGACCGACGATATCGTGGCGGCGCTCAAGACCGTCTACGACCCGGAAATTCCGGTCGATATCTATGAGCTGGGCCTCGTCTACAAGGTCGATATCGACGACGACCGCAATGTGGCGATCGAGATGACGCTGACGGCGCCGGGTTGCCCGGTGGCCGGTGAAATGCCGGTGTGGGTGGAGAATGCGGTCTCCACGGTTGCCGGCGTGAAAAGCGCCAAGGCGAACATCGTCTTCGATCCGCCCTGGGATCACGCCCGCATGTCGGACGAGGCGCGCGTCGCGCTCAATATGTGGTAGGATGGACCTCATGAATACAGCAACTCCGCGCGCCCGGCCCCAGGCGATGAAACTGACCGAGGCCGCCGCCGAGCGGGTGCGCCAGATCATGGCGAAATCCGAGCGGCCCGTCGCGGGGCTGCGCATCGGCGTCAAGAACGGCGGCTGCGCCGGCATGGAATACACCATGGAATGGGCCGCCGAGCAGAAGCCCTTCGACGAGGTGGTCGAGGACAAGGGCGTCAAGGTGCTGATCGATCCCAAGGCGGTGATGTTCCTGCTCGGCACCGAGATGGATTTCCAGGCGACCTCGCTCAAATCCGGCTTCGTCTTCAACAATCCAAACCAGACCGGCGCCTGCGGCTGCGGCGAGAGCGTGCAGCTCAAGCCCGCGGCTGCCGCCGAGGCGTGAGCGCCAGACGCGAATTCGCCGATTTCATCGTCGAGCAGATGGCGGGCTTCGGCCCGGTGGCGGCGCGCGCCATGTTCGGCGGTTTCGGCCTCTATCGCGATGGCCTGATGTTCGCGCTGATTTTCGATGACACGCTTTATCTCAAGGCCGATGAGGCGACAAAGGGCGAGTTCGA
Source organism: Hyphomicrobiales bacterium (assembly GCA_031370155.1). Lineage (GTDB taxonomy): Bacteria > Pseudomonadota > Alphaproteobacteria > Rhizobiales > Aestuariivirgaceae > Aestuariivirga. The sequence continues at coordinate 2,583 of JANMQB010000387.1, forward strand.
GGCCGAGGGCCTGGGGCCTTTCGTCTATGGGACGAAGGCGGGGAAGAACACCGTCATGTCCTATTGGCGCGCGCCCGAACGCTGCCTCGACGATCCCGAAGAGATGACGCAATGGTGCCGCAAGGCCTACACGGCGGCGCTCAAGGCGGCGGCATCGAAGACGAAGCGGTAACTTACATTCATCTAATGCGATTTTGTCGCCGCGGTTTGATCCACATCAACGGCAAGGCAGGGCGGGCTTCCTATGTTTGAGTGACGGTTAACAAACACAGGAGGTTTCCATGCCGGTCAAGAAAACACTGCTGCTGGGCCTGGCGGCGCTGTCGCTCGCCTTTGCCGCTGCGTCGGCTCTTGCCGATACCACCATCAAGGTCAATCTCTGGGACAAGAGCGGCACGATGGAGATGGACATGACCAAGAGCATGGGAATGGGCATGGGCATGGGCGCCGACATGACGAAGGCGATCATGGGGATCGAGATGGACAAAACCTCGGTGCCCGCCGGCAAGGTGACTTTCGAGGTCGTCAATAACTCGAAGGACACCATGCACGACCTGCATGAAGCGATCGTTGTGCCCATCACCGGCAAGGAGGTGGTGCTGCCCTACAACGCTAATGAAAACCGTGTCGACGAGGAGGCCTCCGGCGATCTCGGCGAGGTCGCGGATCTCGAACCCGGCAAATCGGGCACGCTGACGCTCGATCTCAAGCCCGGGCTCTATGCGGTTTATTGCAATATTCCGGGCCACTACATGGCCGGCATGTGGACGACGCTGGAAGTGAAGTGAGGCCGCGGCCGAACTAGCATCCGTCATCGTTGAGGTGCGCGCCAGCGGCGCGCGCCTCGAAGCGTTAGGCAGGCGCCCGGCTGACAAAAGGCTGACGGCGACCGTCACGGAGAAATCATCGGCCTTGCGTTAACCGTCTTCGCCATCGCCCGGCCCGATCGGGGGCCAGGTGCGAAGGAGATGCGGCCATGAAAGTCACGACCATTTCGAAGACGGTATTCGCCACCGCAACCATGCTGGCCGCGGCCATCGCCATGTCGGCGGGCGCCGAGGCGGGCAGCCGGATACGTTTCCAGTGCGCGGCCTCCGGCGCCATCGATATTTCGATGAACGCCCGCTATGAGATCAACAGCACGGTCAGCCCGACCCGGCGCAAATTCAGCACCGAATTCGAAGCCGGCCCGGGGACCGGATTCCTCGCGGGGAGCAGACTCAATGTGGTCGTCAAGGGCGTCAAGGTCGGGTCCATGCGGCTCGAGGCCATCGTTGGCGGCGATGTCGTGGGCGATCTGAATTTCGACACCAGGCGGCAGCTCGATGCGCTGCCATTTCCGGCCAACTGGCCGGCGGGCGTCGGCCGCGGGACGAGGGTCAACGTGCTGCGCGCCGGCATCCGCGTGCTCGGCTGCACCCTGGGCTGAGGCGCGGGGTGAGTGGTGAGTAGGGAAGTGCGCGGCGAGTAGTCAAGCGCGCACTTCCCCCACCTAGGCAAGGAATGCACCATGCGGGGCGAAATCGCATGAAAAAACAGGCGTTTTGGCTGCAAAAAGCTTGAGTTTGGATAGCGGTTTCGAAGCCAAATTACATGACGGAGTCAAGTATCTCCGCGTGGGGGCCGGGCCGGGCGGGGATTGCATTATGGTACGCAAATGCGTACAATCAAACTATGCGCACCACATCCTACAGCGAACTCCGCAAGAACCTCGCCCGCCTGCTGGACCGGGTCAATGACGACCGCGAGCCGCTGATCATCACCCGCGACCGCGGCAAGCCCGCCGCCGTGCTCATGTCGCTCGAGGAATTCGCCTCCTATGAGGAGACGCGCCACCTGCTGCGCAGCCCCGCCAATGCGGAGCGCCTGCGCCAGTCCATCGCCGAGCTCGAGGCGGGCGGCGGCAAGGAACGGAAGCTCGCCGGGTGAACCCGGTTTTCTCCGAACGCGCCTGGGAGGATTATCTCTACTGGCAGGCGCGGGACGGGAAAATTTCGGAGCGCCTCGGCACCCTGATCAAGGACTGCCGCCGCACGCCGTTCAACGGCATCGGCAAGCCTGAGCCGCTGCGCGGC
>JANMQB010000422.1:0-1657 GCA_031370155.1 Hyphomicrobiales bacterium
CGGCGGTAGCGATGGTGGCGGCGAAGAGAACGATGACGCCCGCCGCGCCGGGCTTGAGGCGGACGCGGTCGTCGTGCGGCTCCGGCTTGGTCGAGGGCACGGCGAAATGCATGATCGCCGCCGGCACCAGCCAGTTCACCAGCGACGGCACGAAGAGCACGAAGAATTCCCAGAAGTGGAGCTTGCCCTTCTGCCAGACCATGAGCGTGGTGATGTCGCCGAACGGCGAGAAAGCGCCGCCGGCATTGGCGGCAACGACGATGCTGATGCAGCCAAGTGCCACGAAGCGGGCCGAATGGACGCCCACCGCCATGACCACGGCGCCCATGATGAGCGCGGTCGTCAGATTGTCGAGGACGCTGGAGAGGAAGAAGCCGAGAATGCCGGTAAGCCAGAATAGCTGGCGGTAGCTCAATCCCATGTTGACGAGCCTGGCGCGCAGCACATCGAAGACGCGGCGCTCCTCCAGCGTATTCACATAGGTGATGGCGACGAGCAGGAAGAGAAATAATTCGGCATATTCCTCGATCACATGGGTGGCGCGTTCGTGGACGGCATCGCCCATGCCCGCCTGCACATAGGCGATACCGATCAGCGCCCAGATCAGACCCGCCGCCAGCATCACCGGCTTCGACTTCCGCATCTGTGTCGTCTCTTCGAAGACGACAAAGACATAGGCGGCGATGAAAATGACGAGGGACAGCAGGCCTGTCCAATGGGCGGTAAGATCCATGGCGGCAGACCCTAGCGAACCAGCCGCCAGTGGCAAGTGTTCAAAAAGTTAACAGGCAGGCTGTTGAAAAGCCTTTCACGCAGCCATCCTTCGAGGCTCGGCCGTTTGGGCCTCGCACCTCAGGATGAGGACTTCCAGTAGCTTACCTCACCCTGAGGTGCGAGCGTAGCGAGCCTCGAAGGGCGATGGTCAAGCGCGGCGGTGGAATTATTTAGCAATTTTCTAAACCGTCCTCAGATACCACTCGAAATCGCGCGCGGTGGGTTCGGCGTAGAAGCGGTCGGCCTCGACTTCCTTGAGTGTGCAGTAGGTGTCGACGAACTCCTTGCCGAAATATTCCTTGAGGATCGAGGCCTTCCAGAAGGCGTCGATGGCGTCGAACCAGTTGCCGGGAATGTATTTGGCCCGCTTCTCATAGCCGTTGCCGGCCACCGGATTGCCGGGATCGGCCTTCTCGGTGATGCCGTAATGCATGCCGGCCAAAATGGCGGCCATCACCAGATAGGGATTGGCATCCGCCCCCGCCGGCCGGTGCTCGATGTGGCAGGCATTCGCCGCGCCCGCTGGAATGCGCAATGAGACGGTGCGGTTGTTGATGCCCCAACTGGCCGACACCGGCGCATAGGAATTGCGCCGGAAGCGGCGGTAGGAATTGCCGTTGGGCGCGAAGATCAGCATCGATTCGGCCATCGCCGCCTTGAGGCCGCCAAGCGCGTGTAGCAGCAGCTGGTTGTGCAGCGGGTCTTCGGCGGCAAAGAGATTTTGGCCCCGCTCATCGCCCAAGCTCACATGCACATGCATGCCGGAGCCCGTCCATTGCGAATAGGGCTTGGCCATGAAGGTGGCGGCAAGGCCGTGCTTCTCGGCCACCGCCTTGATCAGCCGCTTCAGCATGATCGCCTCGTCGCAGGCCTTGAGCACGTC
>JANMQB010000599.1:0-9989 GCA_031370155.1 Hyphomicrobiales bacterium
CCCCGCCGGCATGGTCGATATGGCCGTGGGTCAGGAGGATCTTCTCGATCTTCACTCCCGACTGCTCCACCGCCTTGAGAATTTGCGCAACATCGCCACCGGGATCGACCACGGCGCCGGCTTTGGCCTCCTCGTCATAGACCAGCGAGCAGTTCTGCTGGAACGGGGTAACCGGAATGATCAGGACTTTCAGCTTTGTCATGGCCCGGCTGCATAGCGGCGGCGCGAGCCATGCGCAACAGGCCGCGCGCGCTTGCCCAATTTCCGGGCAACGGCTAGAGCCTGCCGGACCGTTTTCGCATTGAGGCTTCCCATTCCGATGCCCGCATCCGCCGCCATATCCCGGCGTTACGGCAATCTTGTTGCCGCAATAGCGACGATTGCCAGTTGCGACATCGCCATGGGCCTCACCTTCCAGCTTCTGCCGCTGCTGATGGAGAGCCGCGGCGTTCCCGCCTGGGTGATGGGGCTCAATGCCGCCATGTCGCCGCTCGGCATTCTGCTCGTGGGTCCCTTCCTGCCCGCCGTCGTGGCGCGCTTTGGCTCCAAGACAGTGGTCAATACGGTGATCGCGGTAATCGTCGTTTCGCTCCTCTCCTTCAAACTGTTTCCCGGCCTCGCCGCCTGGTTCGTCATCCGCTTCGTCTTCGGCATTGCCGCGGGCACCCTGTTCACGGTGAGCGAGGCCTGGATCCTGAGCTTCGCCGAGACCGGCAACCGCGGCCGCATCATGGCCGTCTATACCAGCGTCCTGTCGCTCACCTTCGCCGTGGGTCCTATGATCGTGCCCCTGACCGGCATCGACGGCTGGATGCCCTGGCTCATCGGCGTCGTCTGCGTCGGCCTCAGCGCCCTGCCCTTGAGCTTCGTCGAAGTGAGCGAGGCGGCCTTCAGGGACGACAAGGGCGGCAGCTTTTTGCGTTTCGTCGGCCGCGCGCCGCTTCTGCTCTTCGCCGTCGGCACCGCCACAATCTTCGACGGCATACTCTTGTCCTTCTTCGGCGTCTTCGGATTGCGCTCCGGCCTCGATCTGCGGACCGTGAGCTGGGTACTGGCGGCGGGCATCCTCGGCAATGTGCTGCTGCAATATCCCATGGGGCTGCTCGCCGACCGCTGGTCGCGCGCCGGCGTCATCGCCGTGACCGCCGCCATCACCGTGGTGCTCAGCCTTGCCATGATCTGGACGGTGACAAGCTGGCTGATCTGGCCGGTGGTGATCGTCGCGGGCTCCACCGCTTTCGTCGTCTATACGATCTCGCTCACAATTCTCGGCGACAGTTTCGAGGGACCGGACCTGATCGCCGGCTCCGCCGCCTTTTCCGCCATGTGGGGGGTGGGCGGGCTGGCCGGCCCGCCGATCGCCGGCGCCGCTATCGACGCCTTCGGCGTCAACGCCATGCCGGTCACCCTGGCCATCTCCTATGTGGTGCTGCTGATCGGCCTGGCGCTGAGCGGTGGCCGCCTGGTGCGGAGCGCAGCGGGGAGCAGCGCATGAGACCGCGGCCCTTCAGCTATGCCACCGGTGTCGCCTTCACGGCGGCGGCTGCGATGTGCTGGAGCCTCGGCGGCGCGCTGGTGCGGCTCACCGACGGCATCGATGTCTGGCAGATCATCTTTTACCGCTCGCTGACGGCGTTCATCTGCATGGGCCTGTGGCTCGGCTTCCGCTTCGGCGCCACGCTGCCTTCCCGCTTCGTCCATGCCGGTCCGAATGCGGTCATCGCCGGCATCGCGGTTGCCGCCGCCGGCCTCTCCTTCGTCGCCTCGCTGTTTTACACCACCGTGGCGCAGTCCATTTTCATGGTCGGCGTGGCACCCTTCCTGTCGGCCATTCTGGGACTGTGGATCCTGCGCGAGCCCATTCCCGGCATCACCTGGCTCGCCATGACCGTGGCGCTCATCGGCATGGGAGTGATTTTCGCCGGCGCCGATGGCGGCACAACTTTCACCGGCACGGCACTCGCCCTTCTGTCCGCCTTCTGCTTTTCCTGCTACGCCGTGCTGCTGCGCTGGGGCCAGAAGACCGAAATGTCGGTCGCCCTCATCTGGAACGCCATCCTTCTCATCGCCGTCAGCGCCGTGGTACTGCTGCTGCCGACGGGATTGCGCGCCGAAACGGGCCTAGCGCAATTCGCCATCGGCTGGGCCAATTTCGCCGCCGTCTTCGTGATGGGGGCGGTGCAGTTGACGCTCGGCCTCATCCTTTTCACTATCGGCTCGCGCAGCGTCCCCGCCGCGCAACTGTCGCTCATCGCACTCGTCGAGCCCATCCTGTCGCCGCTCTGGGCCTGGCTGGTGGTGAGTGAATTGCCGCCGATCTGGACATTTGTTGGTGGTGCTGTGATCCTGTCCGCCATCGCCTTGCAGGCGCTGTTCAGCGCCGGACCGGAGAGACGACATGTCAGACGCCGGCGCCCCGCCTGAACTCCTCACCATCCGCGACTTCCTGCGTTTCGCGGTCAGCCGCTTCCGCGCCGCCAAGCTCGCCCACGGCCATGGCGCAACCTCGGCCCTCGACGAGGCGGCGTTCCTCATTCTCGAAACGCTGCATCTGCCGGTCGACGACATCAATCCCTGGCTCGATGCCAAGCTGACGCGCGCCGAACGCGCCGAGCTCGCCAAAATCATCGCCTTGCGCATCAAAACTCGCATGCCCGCCGCCTATCTCCTCCAGCATACCTACATGCACGGCGTGCCCTTCTACATCGACGATCGCGCCATCGTGCCGCGCTCCTATATCGGCGAATTGCTGTTTTCGGACCTGTTCGGCGGCGGCGAGACGAGCCTGACCGGCAATCCGGAAGAAGTTGGATCGGTTCTCGACCTCTGCACCGGCTCCGGCTGTCTCGCCATTCTCGCGGCCGGCATTTTCCCCAATGCCGAGATCGACGCCGCCGATCTTTCCGGGGATGCCCTCGACGTCGCTCGGATTAATCTCGAACAGCACGGATTATCAAAGCGGATCAATCTGTTCGAAGGCGATATTTTCAAACCGCTGCAAGGCCGGCGCTACGATCTCATCCTCGCCAACCCGCCCTATGTGGCGGCGGCGGAAATGGCGGCCTTCCCGCCCGAATACGCCCGGGAGCCGGCGGTTGCCCATGCCGGCGGCGGCGATGGACTGGATATCGTCCGTCGCATCCTCGCCGAGGCGCCGCGCCATCTCAATGAAACTGGCGGGCTGCTCTGCGAAATCGGCACCGGACGGCACATTCTCGAGGCCGAGTATCCCGATCTCGGCTTCCTCTGGCTCGACACCGAGGAAAGCCAGGGCGAGGTCTTCTGGCTGACTCGCGAGGCCTTCAGCGTCTGAGCCCCGTCGCCCGCATCAGATTGTCGTAGATGCGCCGGGTCATCGCCGCCATCTCCGGCATCAGCGGATAAGCCTCCGCCAACAGTTTCGGATAGGCCCCGGCGCCCAGATGCCTTTCCAGCGTGGCGATGTAATTGGGCAGCGATGACCAGGCGGCCATGGATTGCGGGCTGAACTCGCAATGGAACTGGGTGCCGATGGCATGGTCGTCGATGGCCACCGATTGCACCGCCGCCCGCGGCGAAGTGGCCAGGACCGTGGCACCCTGGGGGGCGCGCTTCACTTCGGCTAAATGCCACTGCATGACCTTGTGGCTCTCGCCCAGCCCCTCGAACAGCGGGTGGCGCTTGCCGTCCTCGGTCACGCTGACGTCGAACACACCGACCTCGCCCTCACCCGCGGGCGCCACTTCGCCACCCAGCGACTCGCACAGCAATTGGTGCCCGAGGCAGACGCCGATATAAGGCTTGGCCCGGTCCCATACCCATTCGCGGATCGCCTGCTTTTCCGCCGTCATCCAAGGATGCTCCGTCTCCTGCCAGGTGTCCTGGGCGCCGCCGAGCACGAAGAGCAGATCGTAAGGGGCGAGATCGGGGATGGAGGCACCCTCCCACAGCCGCACGAAGTCCGGCACGATTCGGTCTTCGGCGAAGAAATCGAGGAACCGGCCGGGATGGTCGTGGTCCATGTGCTGGAAGACAAGCGCGCGTTTCATCTCTGTCCTATCTCACCGGCGGCATCACCAGTTGCCGGGCCCGGCATTGCGCCGCTTCATTCGCCCCGCAAGCGATAAACGATCCTGCCTTGTCGAAGCAAATGCGCAGTTCCGCCAGCCGGGCGCGGTCCCGCGCATTGCCGCACTGCACCGAAATCATGGTGGCGGTGAGCTCGCGGTTGGTCTTGACGAAGTCGGCGGCAAGCTGCGCGGGCGTGGTCACGATATCGGCCTGCGGCGCCAGATAGCGGGCGGGTATCCGCACCTTGCCGAAGAGCGACCGCGTGGCGCCGAAGTAATCCTCCTGCGATAGCCCTGAGCAGCTTCCATGCTTGCGCCATTCATGGATGACGAGGTTTCGCGACGGCATGATGTCGAGCATGGCGCCGATCCGCTCCTCGGGAACCCAGCCTTCGCTTGCGTCGCAGTTCTGCGGCCAGCCCCGTTCATATTGCGGCCACAGCCCATGCACCACGAAGGCAAAACGCCGTCCCACAGCACATTGCTCGCCGTCATCGCGGCCTTGCGGACCTGCGCAATAGCTGGGCGACCAGGACAGCGACAGGGCATAATAATCGAAATCGCCGGACTCACCTGCCTGCGGCGCGGCACTCAGCAGGAAGGCGGCGAGGAGGACCGCGGTTGCGGCGGAAACAGCTCGGCAAGCAGGCGCAAGGAGTCGGTGCGCAGCGCTTCCGGGCATGTGTTGGCGATGATTTTCCATGTGGAATTGTTGAGATTCATATCGCAGCGGGCGAGCTTTCCCCGGATGCAGGCAATCTGTCCTTGCGAAAAATTCCGGCCATCGGCGCGGCAGGTGCAGGCCGATCCGGCCTGCGCTTCGGCCGCGAGGCCGGTGATCAGGAGGAACGATGCCAATGCCGCTTTGCCTACCCCATGGTGTATTCATACCATGGAAGCGGCCGGCGGAACAGAAAACCTCAAATCAATTGCAATTCGACCGCCTGCGGGCCGCGGCCGCGCTTGTCCGGCTGCACTTCGAAACTGATTTTTATGCCTTCGGTCAATTCCGGAATCCCCGAACGCTGCACGGCGGTGATGTGCACGAACACATCCTTGCCGCCATCGTCCGGTGCGACAAATCCATAACCCTTGGCCTGGTTGAAAAACTTCACCGTGCCGTTCTGGCGCATGAGAAGAAGGCTCCCTATTCCTTTCCTTTTCCCCGGGGGCGTGCGCCGGAAACATGCCTCACGGCGGGATTTCCGGCAAGCGGAGACTTTCCATGCATTCTCCTCTTGCATTCGGCCGCATCGTCTGGATAATTGCCGGCACCAGAATATAGGGCCATTCATGTATCGCCGGTTCTCGCTGCCCATCCTCGCCATGGTTCTCGTTGCTGTTGCGCCGCTTTGCGCATCCGCCAAGCCCGTTTACACGACCAAATACACCTACTACTCCATTGGCGGCGATACGGCGGCCGAGATTTACAACGCCATGATTCGCCGCGGCCCCCATGTGAACGGCGCCCGCGCTTATGCTTCGACCTCGGCGACATCCTCCCAGGAAGGCAAGCTGGCGCAGGGCCAAATCTGCAGCGTTCAGGACTACCGTTTGAAGATCGATTTCGTCATCAGACTGCCGCGCATCAAGAACGAAAAGCTATTGACCGGCGCGACCCGGGCGCGCTGGCAGCAGTTTTCGCAGTTCCTCAAGAAGCACGAGGAGACTCACCGGTCGATCTGGCTCGATTGCGCCCGCGATCTCGAAGTTCAGGTCAAGGCCATTTCCGTCGCCGACTGCGGGGCCGCCGACACCAAGGCGGCGAAGCTCTGGGAGCAGATGCGCAAGTCCTGCGCCAGGAAGCATGACGCCTTCGACGACGCCGAGCAGAAGCGGCTGGTGCGGCATCCCTTCGTCAGGCAGGTGCTCAACCAGAGCAGCAGAACCAGCAATGCCGCGCACGTGCCGGTCAAGTAGAAAAAAGTTCGCGGCGGCTCAGTAAGGCCTTTTGCGCTTTGCGGAGCCGAGCACGCGGCCGGCGACGGCATCGAGCTTGGCCACGAGCTTCGCATCGCGCTTTTCCGGCGCCGTCATGATGGCGTGATCGAGAGCGCGGTCGGCGCCCGCCGGGCACGGCGGGTGCCGGCGTGGAAACTCGGCGGCGAGACGGCGGATCAGCCGCTTGGCATTGCCGGTATTGGCCTTGAGCACCTCGACGACCTTGCGGACATCGACTTCGCCGTGCTCGGAATGCCAGGAGTCATAGTCGGTCACCATGGCGACGGTTGCGTAGCAAATCTCCGCCTCGCGGGCGAGCTTGGCCTCCGGCATGTTGGTCATGCCGATGACCGCGGCACCCCATGAGCGGTAGAGCTGCGATTCGGCCAGCGTCGAGAATTGCGGCCCTTCCATCACCACATAGGTGCCGCCGCGCGCATAAGCGATGTCCTCGGCCTTGAGCGCCGCCTCGAGCCGGTCCTGCAGGCCGGGTGACACCGGATTTGCAAACGGCACATGGCCGACGCAGCCGGTGCCGAAGAAGCTCTTCTGGCGCGCGAAGGTGCGGTCGATGAACTGGTCGACCAGCACGAAGGTGCCGGGCGCCAGTTCCTCCTTGAGCGATCCCACCGCCGAGAGCGAAACCAGATCGGTCACCCCCATCCGCTTCATCGCATCGATATTGGCGCGGTAGTTGATGGTGGTCGGCGAATAGACATGGCCGCGCCCGTGCCGGGGAAGGAAGACGACGGGGAGTCCGTCAATTTCCCCAACCCGCACCTGGTCGGAGGGCTTTCCCCACGGGCTCTTCACGGTCTTCCACCGGGTGCCCTCGATCCCGATGTCATAGACGCCGGAACCGCCGATGATGCCGAGAACTGAATCGGTCATGCTGGGTTTCTAAGACGCTCTTACTCTGTTGGCGATATTGATTGGTGCAATGACGGCAATGGACCAAACGTCAATCTACTAACACATGCAGCACGTACTTGCGGGACCATTCCCTTGCCTGGCTGAGCGCCAGGCCCGCTCCAGACGCATTCGAAACGTCTCGGGTCTCCTTTGTCACCGTCTACGATCTTCAGGCCAAAATTTTGCAAATAAATTTCCCCGAAAGCCGGGTTCGAGGTTCGAACGGCACATTCACCGCCGATCGCCACAAATCCAACATCGCAGTCCTGATGAGCTATGCAATTGAAATCATTGGAATCTGCATCGCAGGTCGTAACAAATTGGCCAAAAGTCACGATTGGTTTTTCCACAAACACAAAATACTTCAAAAATAAAATTGCCGCGAGCGAGACAAGGCCATAACCCAAGGCACTACCGAGGCCTCCAGCGAGGCTATCAAAAAAAGATTTGCAGAAACTTTTTGGGGGCACCGAACCTGTGCGTTCATTTGAACGATCACGTTTCATTGTGCCCCCGCTCAACGAATTGCTCAGTGCTGGTCGGCCCAGATCTTCTTTTTCACCAGATAAAGCAGGAGCGCCAGCACCGCGAGATAGATCATGGTCATGAAACCGAGGCGCTTGCGCTCTTCCATCTTCGGTTCCGCCGCCCAGGCAAGAAAGGCGGAGACATCCTGCGCCATGGCGTCGACCGTGTTCGGCGCGCCATCGTCGAAGGTCACCTGGCCGTCGCTGAGCGGCGGCGCCATGCCGATCCAGTGGCCGCTGACGAAATAGGGATTGTAATTCTTGCCCTCCGGCTGTTCCTTCTTGAGTTCCTCGGACGGCTCCTCATAGCCGGTCAGTACCGAATAGACATATTCGGGACCGCCGATGCCGTTGAACAGCTGGTTGAAAGTGCCGACCCAGCCGACCCGCGCCTTGGTGATCAGCGACAGATCGGGCGGCAGCGCCCCGCCGTTCGCCGTGCGCGCCGCCGGTTCGTTCGGGAACGGCGAGGGGAAGCGGTCGGAGGGAAAGCCAGGACGGTCGAACATCTCCCCGTCCTCGCCGGGTCCGTCCTTCATGGTGAAGGTGGCGGCCAGCGCCTTGACCTGCTCCGCCGTGAAGCCCGGTCCGCCCTCTTCCGCCAGATTGCGGAAGGAGACGAGCTTCATCGCATGGCAGTTGGCGCAGACTTCCTTGTAGACCTTGTAGCCGCGCTGCAGCTGGCCCTTGTCGAAAGTGCCGAAAGGACCCTCGAAGGAGTAGGAAACATCCCTGGCATACTTCCGGTCTTCCGCCCCCGAAGCTCCGCCGGTCACAACGGCGATGGCCGTGGCGGCGAGTGCGAGTGCCTTGAGCAGTTTCATGTTTCTTGTTCCCCCAAATCACTCGGCCGGTGCCATCGGCTTTTTCCCAGCAAGCACCGCATCCGAGATCGAGGACGGCAAGGGCCTGGGCGATTCAAGCAGGCCGATGAGCGGCAGGATCACCAGGAAGTGGATGAAGTAATAGGCCGTGAGAATGCGCGCCCAGATCACATAGGCGCCTTCCGGCGGCTTGGAGCCGAGATAGCCGAGCCCGATGCAGACGATCACGAACACCCAGAAGAACTGCCGGAAGATCGGCCGGTAGCTGCCCGAGCGCACCCGCGAGGTATCGAGCCACGGCAGCACGAACAGGATCAGGATCGAGCCGAACATGGCGACGACGCCGCCGAGCTTGTCGGGGATGGCGCGGAGGATCGCATAGAAGGGCAGATAATACCATTCCGGCACGATGTGCGCGGGCGTCACCAGCGGATTTGCCTCGGTATAGTTGATGGGCTCGCCAAGGTAGTTCGGAGAGAAGAACACGAAGGCCGCATAGACTAACAGGAACACCACGATCGCGAAGCTGTCCTTCATCGTATAATAGGGATGAAACGGCAGCGTATCCTGCGAACTTTTCACGCTTACGCCGGTCGGGTTGCTGTTGCCCGGCACATGCAGCGCCCAGATATGCAGGCCGACGAGCGCGGCGAGCACGAAGGGCAGGAGATAGTGCAGCGAGAAGAATCTCTGGAGCGTCGGATTGTCGACCGAATAACCGCCCCACAGCCAGGTAGTGACCGCCTCGCCGACGAATGGAATGGCCGAGAACAAATTGGTGATGACCTTGGCGCCCCAGAAGCTCATCTGGCCCCACGGCAGCACATAGCCCATGAAGGCGGTGACCATCATGACCAGGTAGATTAGCACGCCGATCATCCACAGCACTTCGCGCGGCGCCTTGTAGGAACCGTAATACATGCCGCGGAAGATGTGGATATAGACGGCGACGAAGAACATCGAGCCGCCATTGAAATGCAGATAGCGCAACAGCCAGCCGTAGTTCACGTTGCGCATGATGTGCTCGATGGAATCGAAAGCCATGTCGACATGCGGCGTGTAGTGCATCGCCAGCACGATGCCGGTAACGAGCTGCACCGCCAGCATGACGGTGAGGATGCCGCCGAAGGTCCACCAGTAATTAAGGTTCTTGGGGGTTGGAAAGTCGAGCAATTGGCCCTGCACCAACTCCATGATCGGAAGCCGTTCGTGCATCCATTTGCCGAAAGCGCTCTTCGGCTGGTAATTCGAGTGTCCGCTCATGAGGATGGTCCTTGTTAGCCGACGCGGATCTTGCTGTCAGAAATGTATTCGTATTTCGGCACCAGCAGATTCTGCGGCGCCGGACCCTTGCGGATGCGGCCCGCCGTATCGTAGTGCGACCCATGGCAGGGGCAGAACCAGGCGCCGGTCTTGGCATTGCCTTCGACCACGGCATAGTCGCCATCGTTGCCGATAGGCACGCAGCCCAGATGGGTGCAGACGCCAAGCATCACCAGATACTGTTCCTTGCCGCCAATCACGCGATTTTCATCGGTGTCAGCTCGGCTTCGATTGCGCGCCAGCGCTCGCGAAGCTGGCAACCGGCGCGGACGGCATAGGCGTAAGCCATGCCGTCTTCCAGTGCGGGAGATATCGCGATGCGCAGCATGCGATTGACGATCTGCGTGGTTAGCACCAGGCGCTTGCCGTCGTGCATCAGGTGTTTGCGGCCGGGGAAGCGCCAGAGCTGGAAC
>JANMQB010000519.1:0-7055 GCA_031370155.1 Hyphomicrobiales bacterium
GGTTGGTCACCTCGAAGCCGGTCTCGAGTTCCGCCATGCGCGTCAGACCGGCGCCCAGCCCGCCCCCCAGCGCATCGCCGATCACCAGAATGCGGTAGTTCTCGGTTTCCACTTCGGTGCCAAAAATCGGCTGTTCCGGCAATACATCCTGCGCCGCGGCCATGATGCCCGCCGAGGCGAAAAACAGGAGAGCTATGATGGCGCGCAACAACATGCCGGACTCCTAACTACCGCTCCGCATGTGCTGGAGCAGCTTGAGCGAAGGCACGCCGTCGAGCGGCAGGCCGGCGCTTTTCTGATAGGCGATGATCGCTTCATAGGTGCGGGCGCCGAAACGGCCGTCGCTGCCGCCGGTCTCGAAGCCAAGCCGGCTGAGCCGCCGCTGCAGCTCTACGCGCTGCTCGAAGCTTAGATCGTAACTGGCGTCGGGCCAGGTGGCAACGATAGGCCCGGCGCCGCCGATGCGGTCGGCGAGATGGCCCACCGCGACAGCATAGGAGTGCGAATAATTGTAATTCATCAGCGCCAGGAAATTCCGCGTCACCAGGAATGCGGGGCCGGCGAGTCCCTGCGGCACCATGACGAAGGCCTCCGCCTGGGTCGCGCTGAATTCGCCACCCCGCGCCGGCGCAATGCCGAGCTTCTGCCACTCCGCAACGCTCCGCCACTTGCCGCGGCCGATCAGCGCCTTGTTGAAGTCCTTGGGCAACGTCACTTCCCAGCCCCAGGGCCGGTCGGATTTCCAGCCAGCCTTGGCCAGATAATTGGCGGTTGAGGCCAGTGCGTCTTCCTTCGAGCCCCAGATGTCCCTCACTCCATCGCCGGTCCAGTCGACCGCATAGGCGAGATAGGATGTGGGGATGAATTGCGTATGGCCAAGCGCCGCCGCCCATGAGCCGGTGAAAGACTCGGGACTAACCACGCCCCTCTTCAGGATTTTCAGGGCGGCGATGAACTGCTGACGGGCATAGTCCTTCTTGCGCCCGGCATAGATGAGGGTAGCGAGCGACCGCATCACTTTCATCGAGCCCCTGTCCTTGCCGAAATTCGATTCCATCCCCCAGATGCCGAGCAATATATGACGATCGACGCCGTATTTCTTCTCGATCGCCGCGAGCAATGCGGCCTCGCCCGCCTTTAACTGCTTACCGGTGTCGATGCGGATGGATGTCACCGCCTTGGCCAGATATTGCGACGTGGTCGAAGTGAATTCCGGCTGGTTCTTCGCCAGTTTCAAGACCGCCGGATCGGGTTCGGTGATGCCGGCGAAGGCGCGGTCGAACAAGGCTCGCGAAATGCCCGCCGCCTTGGCCCGCGGCCACAGCGTCTCGATGAAGGCCACGAATTTCGCATCCGCCAGCGCCGGGGCGGAAGCGCCCAACAGCGCGGCGGTAATCGCCGCGGCAGCGATCAGGCGTCTCAACATGAATCACCGTCCCCTTTCGAGGCCTTTCTACAGGATGAGAGAAAAACCGCCAATTGCGGCCTCAATCAGGCCGCGTTGCAGCGGGCGAGGCGCTTTTCCCAATCCAGCGCCGAGGCGACGATGAAGTCGAGATCGTGGTGTTTTGGCGCCCAGCCGAGAACCCGCCGCACCCGTTCGGCCCCGGCCACCAGCGCCGCCGGATCGCCCGCCCGGCGCGGCGCCATGTTGACCTTGAGCTTGCCGCCACTGACCCGCTCGACCGCCTTGATCACCTCGAGCACCGAGAATCCCTTGCCATAGCCGCAATTGAAAACCCCGCTTTCGCCGCCCTTGCGCAGATGGGTGAGCCCATCCATGTGGGCGGAAATCAGATCGCTGACATGGATATAATCGCGCAGGCAGGTGCCGTCGGGTGTTTCGTAATCGCTGCCGAAGATATCCAGGCGATCGCGCTGGCCCAGCGCCGTCTGGCAGGCGGCCTTGATCAGGTGGGTGGCGCGCGGCGTCGACTGGCCGGACCGGCCCTTTGGATCGGCCCCCGCCACATTGAAATAGCGCAGCGCCACATATTGCAGGCCATAGGCCGCATGACTGTCGCGCAGTATCCATTCGGTCATCAGCTTAGAGGAACCGTAGGGCGAGATCGGCGCCGGTGCGGCCGTCTCGAACACCGGCTCGCCTCCCGGATTGCCGTAGACGGCGGCGGTCGAGGAGAAGATGAAGCGTGGAATTCCGGCTTTCACCGCGCATTCGATGAGGGCTCGCGATTTGACCGTGTTGTTGAGATAGTAGCCGAGGGGATCGGCAACCGAATCGGGCACCACGATCAAGCCGGCGAAATGCACCACCGCATCGAATTTGTATTCGGTCATCAGCCGCGTCAGCAATTCCGCATCGCCGGCGTCGCCCTCGACGAGCTTGGCCCCGGGCGCCACCGCCCACCAGTAACCGGTCGTGAGATTATCGATCACAACGGCTGTTTCGCCGGCATCGGCCAGCGCCAGCACCATGTGGCTGCCGATATAGCCCGCGCCCCCCGTCACCAAAACGCTCATGCGCCCTTATCCGTGGTTGTGATTGCCGCGAAAACCGGCTTAATCGGCGCAGATTCGTGAAATCCCGCAGGATTGCAAGGTCTAATCATGGCGCGCCCGATCAAGAAAGCCGTTTTCCCCGTGGCCGGTCTCGGCACCAGGTTCCTGCCCGCCACCAAGGCCATGCCCAAGGAGATGCTGACCGTCGTCGACCGGCCGATCATCCAGCTTGCCGTGGACGAGGCGCGCGAAGCGGGGATCGAGCATTTCATCTTCGTCACCGGCCGCAACAAGGGCGTCATCGAGGATCATTTCGACAAGCAATACGAACTCGAGCAGACGCTGCGCAAGCGCGGCAAGTCGGCCGAACTCGAATTGCTTGAGCAGGATTTGCCGGGTGCGGGCCAGGCGAGCTTCACCCGCCAGCAGGAACCGTTGGGCCTCGGCCATGCCGTCTGGTGCGCCCGCGAGCTGGTGGGCGGCGAACCCTTCGCGCTGCTGCTGCCCGACATGGTGATGCATGCCAAGCCCGGCTGCCTCAAGCAGATGATCGACATTTACAATGCCCGGGGCGGCAATGGCGTGGCGGTCGAGGAAGTTGCGTGGGACCAGGTGCACCGCTATGGCGTCGTCGGTGCCAAGGACTGGAAGGATAACGCTTTCACCGTCGAGAGCCTGGTGGAAAAGCCCGCCCGCGAGGATGCGCCGTCCAATCTTATTATCTCTGGCCGCTATATCCTGCAGCCTGAAATCTTCGCCGAGATCGCCAAACAGCCGCCCGGTGCCGGCGGCGAAATCCAGATCACCGACGCGATGATCCGGCTCATGGCGCGCCAGCCATTCTGGGGCCTCAAGTACAAGGGCACGAGCTACGACTGCGGCGACAAGATCGGTTTCCTGTCCGCCAATGTGGCGATGGGCCTCGAGCGCGAGGATCTGGGAGCGGCCTTCAAGGTGGCGCTGCGCAAGATCATCGACGACCATGGCGGGCTGTAGCGGATCCGGATGGTCGTGAGGATGCGCAGCGGATATGATCCGCATACGGAATATTGACGGACCGCCGCGAACCGCACCTTCAGTTGTCGAGCAACGGTGGGGCATTTCCCATTCTCTCCATGGTCGGGCTCGACCCGGCCATCCAGAGTCTTGCGAAGGTTGGCTGGATGGCCGGGTCAGTAGTGAGATACGCCTTTCCCCTGTTTCGTCATCCCGGCGAAAGCCGGGACCCACGGAAAACATGAAAACGGA
Source organism: Hyphomicrobiales bacterium (assembly GCA_031370155.1). Lineage (GTDB taxonomy): Bacteria > Pseudomonadota > Alphaproteobacteria > Rhizobiales > Aestuariivirgaceae > Aestuariivirga. The sequence goes on from JANMQB010000519.1 coordinate 3,709, forward strand.
TGCGCATCGCGTCATTCGGAAGAGTGGGTCCCGGCTTTCGCCGGGATGACGGACCGGGGGTGGGCACAAGCGTGCGCCGGTAAGACGGAAAAAAGCGGGTTTATCGGTCGGCTTCCCTTTTCCGGCGCGACGGCCTAGTTTGCCGCCATGTCAGCGACTCCCCTGAAGAAACCGGCGTCCTCGCGGGCCCAGTGGCGGGCTTCGGCCCGGCTGGCGCTCGCTACTGAAACCCAAGGCATGGCGGGCCTGGTCGAAGCCGTCGACGGCGCCCTCGGCGAAGCCATCGCCGATGCGGTCGAACTGATCAGGAGCGCCAGGGGCCGCGTCATCCTCACCGGCATGGGCAAGAGCGGTCATGTCGGGCGCAAGGCGGCGGCAACCTTTGCCTCGACCGGAACGCCCACCATCTTCGTCCATCCGGCGGAAGCCAGCCACGGCGATCTCGGCATGATCACCACCGACGACGTTATCATCATGATGTCGAACTCGGGCGAATCGCCCGAGCTTCGCGCCATCCTCACCTATGCCCGCCGCTTTTCCGTGCCGCTCATCGCGATGACGGCGCGCACCGACTCGACCATCGCCCACGAGGCCGATGTGGTGCTGCCGCTGCCGCAGGCGAAAGAAGCCTGTCCCATCGGGCTCGCGCCGACGACTTCGACCCTGCTGCAAATGGCCCTTTGCGACGCGCTGGCGATAGCACTCCTCGAGGACAAGGGATTCACCGCCAGGGATTTCCACAACTTTCATCCCGGCGGCAAGCTCGGCGCCCAGCTCATGCATGTGCGCGATGTGATGCACCGAAAGTCCGAACTGCCGCTGGTGCCGCCCGACATGCCGATGTCCGATGCTCTCGTCATCATGACGGCAAAGAGTTACGGCTGCCTCGGCGTGGTCGATGACACGGGCATCCTCACCGGCATCGTCACCGACGGCGACTTGCGCCGCCACATGAGCCGCAATCTCGTCGATCAGCGGGTCGACGAAGTGATGACCCGCTCGCCCAAGACGATCGATCCCGATGCCTTGACATCGGAAGCTCTCGAGGCGCTCAACACCGCGAAGATCACCAGCCTGTTCGTCGTCGATGCCGGGAACAAGCCGCTCGGCCTCATCCACATCCACGACCTCCTGCGTCTCGGCGTGACTTAGTCCGCCGCAACCGTCAGCCGCAGGCCGTCGACGCCCGTCACCTTGATGCGCGCGCCCTGCGGCAGGTCGGGCCCCGTTACATTCCAGATCGTGTCCTCGATCTTCAGCCGGCCGCGGCCGTCGCGGATGGCGTCCTCGAGCACATAGCTCTTGCCGACATAATCGTACATGCGCCGGTTGAGATTGGGCCGGTCGCTGTCGAGTACATGCCGCCTGACTAGCAACGGCCTGCCCGCCAGCACGAAGACCAGGGCAAAACCCGCGAAAACCATGAGTTCCAGCCGCCAGCCCAGGTCGAAGAAAGCGTCGAGGATGCCGGTGGCGGCGGCGGCGGCCGCAAGAAAGACGAAGAAAGTTATCGGCGTCAGCAATTCGAGAATGAGCAGCGCGCCCGCGGCGATCCACCAGAACCAGTCGCCGGCGAACGGCATGAACTCACCCATCGCGATTCTCCTTCATCCGCCTCAGCTCTTGGCCGGAATGCCCGGAACCGGCGCGCCGCCCTTCCGCGCGGGCACCGCGGCGCCCGGGCCGCCGAAGGCTTCGCGGGCGATCTCGGCGATGCCGCCGATCGTGCCGATCACCGAAGAGGCGTCGAGCGGCAGCATCAGGATTTTCTGGTTCGGCGACTGGGCCAACGCCTCGAGCGCCTTCACGTAGTTGTTGGCGACGAAGTAATTGATCGCCTGCACATTGCCGCTGGAGATCGCATTACTCACCAGTTCGGTGGCCTTGGCCTCGGCCTCGGCGAAGCGCTCGCGCGCCTCGGCGTCGCGGAAGGCGGCCTCGCGGCGGCCCTCGGCCTGCAGGACAATCGACTGCTTTTCGCCTTCCGCCTTGAGAATGGCCGCCTGGCGCATGCCTTCGGCTTCGAGGATCAAGGCGCGCTTCTCGCGCTCGGCCTTCATCTGCCGGCCCATCGATTCGACCAGGTCGCGCGGCGGATTGATGTCCTTGATCTCGATGCGGGTCATCTTGACGCCCCACGGATAGGTCGCTTGATCGACGACGCCGAGCAGGCGGTGATTGATCTCGTCGCGCTGCGACAGGAGATTGTCGAGGTCCATCGAGCCCATGACGGTGCGGATATTGGTCATCACCAGATTGGTGATGGCGTTCTCGAGATCGTTCACCTCATAGGTCGCCTTGGCCGCGTCGTGCACCTGGAAGAAGGCGATGCCGTCGACCGTCACCATGGCGTTGTCGCGGGTGATGACCTCCTGGGACGGCACCTGGATCAGCCGCTCCATCATGTTCGGCTTGGCGCCGATGCGGTCGATGAACGGCACGATGAGGCCGAGCCCCGGCGGCAGCGAGCGGATATAGCGGCCGAAACGCTCGACCGTGTAGTTGTAGCCCTGCGGCACCATGCGGATGGCGCGCAGCAGATAGAAGACGACGACCGCCAGAACCACCAGAACGAAAATGCCCGCGCTGTCGAACATCGCCGACTCCCCCGGTTGTTGTGCGTGAGTTAGAATGAGTGCCCGCGCGCCCTGCCGCAAGTCCTAATCGATCCAGCCGGCCAGCTCGCCCAGCACGATGGCTTCCAGCATCTCGATCGATGCGGGCGAATCGTTGAGGCAGGGCACCGCCGAAAATTTTTCCCCACCCTTGTCGCGGAAGGTTCCGGCAAGGCCGATCGCCACTTCTTCCAGGGTCTCGACGCAATCGGCGGCGAAGCCCGGCATGATCATCACCAAATTCTTCACCCCCTGCCCGGGCAGCGCCTCGACGGTATCCTGGGCATAGGGTTGCAGCCATTCGCCCCGCCCGAAGCGCGACTGGAAAACCACCTGCAACAGGCCGCGCGGCAATTTCAATTTCCCGGCCAGCAGCCGCGCCGTTTTCAAGCAATGGCAGTGATAGGGATCGCCCGCCGTGAAATATTCTTTCGGCAGGCCGTGGAACGACGCCAGGATGCGATCGGGCTTCCAGCCCAGAGATTTCAAGTGCCGGTCGAGGCTCTTGGCCAGCGCATCGATATGGGCCGGGTGATCGTAATAGGGCGGCACCGTGCAGATCGCCGGCTGCCAGCGCATTTCCTTCAAGACATCGTAGGCCTTGTCGAGGGCGGTCGCCGTGGTGGCGGCGCAATATTGCGGATACAGCGGAAACAGCAGGACGCGGTCGCAGCCCTGTTGCTTCAGCGCCTTGATCTTGTCGCCGGTGGCGGGCAGCCCGTAACGCATGGC
>JANMQB010000525.1:0-5636 GCA_031370155.1 Hyphomicrobiales bacterium
GGCCATCAGCATCACCCAGACGAGGAAGGTGACGAGCAGCGGCTCGGTGGCGCTGGGCGACAGGAACTTGAAGTAATGCGCCGACAATCCGCCCGCCACGCCCATGATGGCGGCCCCGATCACGAAAGTCTGCAGCCGGAACCAGTCGACATCCTTGCCCGCCGCACGCGCCGCATGCTCATTGTCGCGGATGGCCCGCAGCGTCCGCCCCCACGGACTGTCGTGCAGCCTGGCGCTTATGACATAGACGATGCCAACCACGGCCCAGACACTGGCCAGGAACACGAAGTCGGCCGCGCGGCCCTGCACCAGCGAGCCGAAGGGGCGCGGGATATTGGAAATGCCGAGGCTGCCGTTGGTGATCCAGCTTTCGTTGACGATGACGACGCGGAGGATTTCGGCGATGCCGATCGACGCCATGGCGAGGTAATCGCTCTTCAGCCGCACGCAGATCTTGGCCACCGCCCAGCCGGTGAGCCCCGCGACGATCGCCGCCACAACCAGCCCCACCGGGATCGGCATGCCGAAACCGCCGAGATGCTTATCCGAAGCGGGCGTGGTCATGATCGCCGAGGCATAGGCGCCGACCGCGAAGAAACCGGCGATCCCGGCATTGAACAAGCCGCCCATGCCCCACTGGATGTTGAGGGCCAGGCACAGGATCGCATAGATGCCGCCGGCAATGAGAAAGCCGACGAGATAGAAGAGAAGCCCGGTCCATTCCATCACAGCAACCTCCCCTTGAACAGGCCCTGGGGACGGAAGATCAGCAGCACCACCATGATGATGAAGCCGACCGCGGTCTTGTAGGAGGGCGGGATCAGCGATGCCTCGCCGATCCAGTTGTAGGTCGAAATTTCCTCGGCCAGTCCTATGATGAGGCCGCCGGCCATCGCCCCCATCGGCTTGCCGATGCCGCCCAGGATGGTGGCGGCGAACATGGGGAGCAGCAGGTTCCAGCCGAGATTGGGATGCACATCCGTATCCATCCCGGCGAACACCCCGGCCACCGCCGCCAGTGAAGCGCCGATGATCCAGGTCCAGCGGACCACCCGTTCCGTGTCGAGGCCGGCGACGGCGGCAAGTTCGGGATCGTCCGCGACCGCCCGCATGGCCCGTCCGGTGCGCGAGCGCGTCAGGAAATAGTGCAGCGCCACGGCGATGATCAGGGTGAGCAGAATGGCCTCGGCATGCAGCGCCGAGATGCGGAAGGTGTCGAACAGCACCACGGGCATCGTCACGCCGCGCACATAGACCTGATTGTCGGCGCTCCACAGGATTTGCATCAGCGAGCGGAAGATCAGCGCCACGCCGAAGGAGGCGATGACCGTGTAGATGGTCGGCAGCTTGCGCAGCGGCCGGTAGAACCAGCGATCGACGGCGAGTGCGGAAACAACCGCCAGCGCCACTCCGAAAGGAATGAGCAATAGGGGATGGACGGGAATGAACCATACGGCGGTGAGCACGCCATAGGCGCCGATCGACATAAGATCGCCATGGGCGAAATGGGCAAAGCGCAGGATGCCGAAGATCATCGAGATGCCGACAGCGCCCAGCGCATAAATGCTGCCCAGCGTCAGCGCCGGCACCAGATAGAGATTGATGAAGTCGATCATGCGGTGGCACCGAGGAAGGAGCGGCGCACATTGTCGTTGGCGAGAAGCTCGGGGCCCGTGCCCGAGATGAAATTTCTGCCGTTGACCAGCACATGGCCCCGATCGGCGATGCGCAGCGCCTGCTTGGCATTCTGCTCGACCATCAGGATGGTGACGCCGGTGCTTCGTATATCGAGAATGAGATCGAAGATTTTTTCGAGATAGGCCGGCGAAAGCCCCGCCGTCGGCTCGTCGAGTAGCAAGAGCTTCGGCTCGCTCATCAGCGCCCGGCCGATCGCCACCATCTGGCGCTGGCCGCCGGACAGCTCGCCCGCCGGCTGGCTGAGCTTCGCTCGCAGGTCGGGAAACAGCGTCAGGATCTTCTCTTGCGTTGCGGCCCGGTCCTTTGGCGGCGCCGCATAGGTTCCGATGTCGAGATTTTCCGAAACCGTGAGCGACGGGAACACATTGCGGTTCTGCGGCACGGCGGAAATGCCGATGGGAACCAGCGCCGACGTGGCAAGCCCGGTGATGTCGCGGCCGCCCAGCATGATCGTGCCGGAGGCGATCTGGGTGAGCGCGAAGATCGACTTGAGCAGCGTCGACTTGCCGGCCCCATTGGGGCCGATGATGACGGTCACGCTGTTCGCCGCGACATCGAGATCGATGCCTTCAATGACCGGGACGCCGCCATAGCCGGCCGTGAGCCCCGCCACCTTGAGCAGCGCGCTCATGCCCGGCTCTCGTATTTGCCGCCGCCGAAATAGGCCTCGATGACACGCTCGTCCTTCCGCACCGCTTCGACACTGCCGCGGGTGAGCACCGCGCCCTGCGCCATCACCACCACATCGTCGCAGAGCTTCGACACATAATCGAGATCGTGCTCGATCAGGCAAAAAGTCAGAGCGCGTTCGCGGTTGAGAAGCTTGATCTTGTCGGCGATCTTGGCCAACAGCGTGCGGTTGATGCCGGCGCCGATCTCGTCGAGGAGCACGATTCTGGGCTCGCGCATCAGGGCGCGGGCGAGCTCGAGAAGTTTCTTCTGCCCGCCCGACAGGTTGCCCGCCCTCTCGTCGGTCACGCGGTCCAATTCGAGAAAGGCGATCGTCTCCCTGGCACGCATGAAGATCGCCCGCTCTTCGGCGAGAAAGCGCGCCCGGCCGAAGACGACATTGAAGACGTTTTCGCCCAAGGGCGCTGATGCCGCGGCCATCAGGTTTTCGAGCACGGTGAGGCGGGAAAACTCCTGCGGTATCTGGAACGTGCGGGCAAGCCCCCGTTCGGCCCGCTGGTGCGGCTTGAGCCGGGTGATGTCTTCGCCTTCCAGAATTACCCGGCCCGCCGTGGGCGGCACATGCCCGGCGATCACATTGAACAGCGTCGTCTTGCCGGCGCCATTGGGGCCGATCAGTCCGGTGATGCGGCCTGCCGGAATATCGAAGCTCACATCGTCGACGGCCCGCAGGCCGCCGAAATCGACTGTGATGTGATCGAGGGTGATCATCGGGTGCCAGGAGCTTTCCTCACCCTGAGGCGCATCGCCGAAGGCGATGCCTCGAAGGGTCGGCTGCGAGTCCTAACTTTGGCCGATGCTTCGAGGCTCCCCCGGCTCGAGGCCGGGATCGCACCTCAGCATGAGGAATTTCTACTGCATCACCGCCGTCTGCTTGTACTTGTCGCCGTCGACGACGAACTTGCCGATGTAGCCGAGCACGTCGCCATTGGCGTCGAAGTCGTAGGCGCCGCCGGCCCCGTCGTAATCGATGTCCTTGCCCGCCTTGATCAGCTCCTTGGCCTTGGCCCATTCGCCGGGACCGATTTTTTCGCCGGGTGCCGAGGCAACCTCGCGGAGCGCCGCCGCCATCTTGGCGCGGTCGGCCGAGCCCGCCTTCTCGATTGCCAGCAGCGCCAGGAAGGTGGCGTCGTAGGTCTGGTCGACGAAGGCCTTGTCGGCGCCTTCCTTGTATTCGGCGTTGAACATCTCATGCAGCTTCGCCTGGGCCGGATTGTCGGCGGGCGAAGTGGGCGAGGAGAAGAACGAGGTCGCCAGCGCTTCCGCGCCCACTTCCTTGATCAGCGCTTCGTCGCGCAATCCGTCTGTGCCGATGAAGCGGGTGAAGAGACCGCCCTCGATCGACTGCTTGACGATGGTCGAGCCCGAGTCGCCGGCGTAAGCCACAACGACGAGCGCTTCTGCACCGCCCTTGGCCAGCGTCGCGAGCTCCGAGCGATAGGAGTTCTTCTTCTCCTCGTGCTTTTCGGCCGCCACCACTTCGCCACCCGCCGCCTTGTAGGCATCGATGAAGGCATTGCCGATGCCGACGCCATAGTCGTTGTTCACATAGGTGACGGCGACTTTCTTGATGCCCTCGTCGAGCACCATCTTGGCCAGCACCGCACCCTGGTAGTTGTCGGAGGGCACGACGCGGTAGAGGAGATCGCCGTCCTTGATGGCGGTGATGGCGGGCGATGTGGCGGTGGGCGAAATCTGCACCACGCCGGCCGGGATCGTGACCGCCTCGGCGGCGGCAATCGTGGTGCCGGACATGAGCGCCCCCATGATGATGGGAACATTCTCGATATTGACCAGCTTGCCCGCCGCATCGACCGAGGCCTGGGCGGCGCCCGTCGTGTCGCCATAGGCGGCGACGGCCTGGCCGTCGAGCAATCCGCCCTGATCGTTGACATGCTTGATCGCCAAATTGGCGGCGTTCTGGAGCGGCGGAATGAAGCTGGCGAGTGGGCCGGTAATATCCATGAGGATGCCGATCTTGGTATCGGCGGCAAGCGCCATGGCACTGGTGCCAAGAAGAGCTGCGGCGGCGAACGCGACGACTGACTTTTTCATTTGTTTCCTCCCTTTGCAAAAGTGGCCGATGCTACTTGAGGGGCCTGCGTCCTGTCATCAGGAATCGCTCAAGCACCGTCAACAGAAGTGCTGTTTCGGGCGCCGTCCCGATGCCGATCCGGCACCAGTTGGGGAAGCCCGGCTCGCCCACCGGCCTGAGCCAGATGCCTTCGTCCGTCATGGCACGGGCGATGAAATCCTCGACCTTCAGGCGTTGCGGAAAGCGGGTGAGCAGAAAATTGCCGAGACCGTCGACAAATCGCAGGTCAAGACGGGCAAGCCCCCGGGCCAGAATCGCCCTTTGTTCCGCCGTCCTGGCCACCACATCTGCCATGAAGCCGCCATCGCGCACGGCGGCGGTGCCCGCCGCCTGGGCGATCGCATTGACATTGCCGACACCGCGAATGAGGTTGAGCCCCGGCGTCATCCACTCCGGCACATACGCCCAGCCAGCCCGTAGCGCGGCAAGCCCATAGGCCTTGGAGAAGGTGCGGGTCTGGATGATGTTTTCGCCATCGAGCCCCATCAGTGCCGCCAGATCGGCGGGCGGCAGATATTCGCCATAGGCGAGATCGAGCACCAGCACGACATGGGATGGCAGAGCCGCGTGGAGCCGCTTGATCTCCGCAACCGGGATGACGATGCCGGTCGGATTGTTCGGAACCGCCAGAAACACGATCTTCGTCTTCGCCGTGACGAGGCCGAGCAGGGCATCGATATCGGTCACGTATTCGCGCTCCGGCGCACGGATGAGCGTCGCACCGGTCCGCGTCGCGGCGAGCGCGAACTGGAAGAAGCCCGACTGCGACATGATGATTTGATCGCCCGGCCTTGCGAACATGCGCCCCACGACATCGAGAAGCTCTTCCGAGCCATTGCCGCAAATGATCCGCGCCGCGTCGAGCCCATGCACCTCCGCTATCGCCGCCCGCAACTCATTGCTGGAGGGATCGGGATAGCGATGCGGATTTTTCAACCGCTCCTGCGCCGCCGCCGGCGCCCTGGGCGAACAGCCGAACGGACTCTCATTGATCGCCATGCTTATCAGCTTCTTACCCGCCGGCGGCACCGGCAATGCGAAGGCGGGCCGCGACGGCGGATCGATATAGGCCATGGGCCGGCCGGTGAAAGCCATCATCCATAGCCCTCATGCTGAGGTGGCCGCGCAGCGGCCCTCGAAGCACGAGGGCGTC
>JANMQB010000598.1:0-5067 GCA_031370155.1 Hyphomicrobiales bacterium
GGGCTCGAACGGAACCAGTCGCGCCAGGCGCCGCCCGAATGATAGAGATACGTTCCGTTGTCGACGAAAAGTGGTTCGCCGTCGAGGGACATGAGAATTGCCAGTGCGTCGGCGTGGCCGTGAGCTGCAATTCTGAGATAGCCGAGGGGTCCATGATCGATCAGGAGAACGGTGTCCCTTCCGGCGTGGCTCCCCCTGAAAATCGTGTAACCACCCTCCGGAAAGGTCCTGATGCCGGAGGCAATTCGACCGCTGGCGGCCGGGGCGTCGAAGATTGCGTCGCGCAACTGCGGTTCGTTCGGACGCGGACCAAAGGCAGGCACGCTGAGGAAGCCTGCAATCGCGGTTGCAACGGATGCAGGGTAATGCTCTTCACGTCCCCCCAGCACGATCACCCGCCCTTCGTCATCATCGCCGATGCCGGGAACATTGCCATGCGCGTCCGACAGCCACGCGATATATCGTGCAAACGCCTCGAAGCGCTGACCAAGGCGCGATGGCAGGGGCCGGCCGGCGTGGCGCGCGGCCAGAGCGGCCAGAGCCACGAGTTCAATGGTGAAGGCGCCGTAGCTTGGCGACTGCTCGGCTGGCACGCCGTCGGCGGCAATCTGCTTGTCGAGTTCTTGCGTCAGGATGGCGCGCTCGCGGTGCTCGATGAGCGCCGCGTTGGGCATGTCGGGCATGGCCAGCGCGATAAGAAGGAGACCGGCCGATTCAGCAACGAAATGGTTGTTCGCCGAGGAGAAGAGAGACCGGTAGCGGGCCAGCCAGAAGGAATGGGCGATAAGCATGGTGCGGATCTGCCGCACCGTCTGGGGGGAAAGGGCTTGTCCACACAGCGATGCGACGATCAGCAGGCTGATCGAGCGCAGTGCCAGTTCGATGCCGGAATTCCAGGCGACACCACGGAAAGGTGGATTGGCGTTGAACCAGCTCGACAATGCCGTTTCGATGGCAGCAAGTGTGCGCCTGTCGCCGGTCAGCAGTACATGCGCGGCGAGCCCCTGCAGGAACTGCAGGCGGTTTAATTCCCAGACATATTTGATGTCGCCAATATTGGGTTCGTGGCGGTAGGCAATATCGAAGCAATAGGCGTCGGTGCCGGGCCACAGGGACTGGCTCACCGGATCGAGCCACCACAGCGATTGCGGAAACAGGTCGCCCGGCATTCGCCGCGGCCAACCCACGCCCAGCGCCGAAAACTTTCCGGAGAGCGTTTCCTTAGCCGCCGCGGCAATTGCCTCTCGCAATTTGCGCGGCGCGCCCGCAACCCGTTCCGCCAGACCGGCGAGTGCGGGCAGCGGGCCGGAACCGCGATCGTACCGTTGCCAGCCTTCGAGCCGATTGCGCGCCAGGTACTTCTTCGCCTTCTCGGCGATCCGGTGAGCGACTTCGCCCCGTTCCATACTGCGCAGACGGCTGATGTACCAGGCTAGCGTCATTGCTGTCGGATCCAGTCTCCGCACTGGTGGTCAGCGTCTGCGTTCATCGGCAACCTCTCTCCAGATTGCCGTTAGTTTTTCCACATAGGGCGCAATGTCCAGACGCGCCCGATGCGTTGCCTTGGCAGCCTTGCCGAGTCTGGCCCGCAACGGGGCATCAAGGATCAATTGCCGCAGCGCATCGGCAAGCTCACCGGCATTTCCCGGCTGGACCAGCAGGCCCGTTTCGCCATGGGTCACGATATCCTCGACCGCACCCACTGGAGTTGCCACGACCGCAAGGCCCGCGGCCATGGCCTCGATCACCGACATGGGCAGGTTCTCACTGAAGGAGGGCAAGGCGAAGATATCGGAAGCAGCAAGCAGTCTCGTGACGTCTTCCGGTTCCACCCATCCGGTCACGCTGACACGCTTTGCGAGATCAAGCCGGGCGACTTCGGCCCGCGTGGCTTCGACCTCGCCATCGCCGGCCAGCACCGCATGCCAGCCGGGCACGTCACGGATGCGATGCAGCGCCTCGACCAATTGCGGCACGCCCTTGCGCTGTCCCAGGCGTCCAAGAAACAGGATTTGCACCGTACCGCCGCCATCCCTATGGGGCAGCACCGGACGTGGCACGGCATTGGGGAGCACCACAATGCGCCCGGCGGTCTCGGGCAACCGTTCCGCCACGAAGTCCCGCCAGACCTTGCCTAGCACAATGATGCGATCAGCCTTGCGGAACATCCGTGTAATCGCGCGATTGAGCAAAGGGCCGGCCGATGACCAGTATTGGCGATAGGAAGCGCCATGGAGATGGATGACGGTGGCAACGCCCAGCCCCCTGGCGAGTTCCGCGACCATGAACTTGCGCACGGTGCTGCCCTTGCTTGCCAAATTGACATGCACCAGGTCGAGCTTTCCGCAGATGCCCAGCCCTGCGAGCCTGGCCAGGAATGCCGTGAAGAAGGCAGGCGCCAGCATGAGACTTCGTTGTCCGCGGGTCGCGCCGGTGCGTAATTTGAGGCGCCGATCGCCCAGCCGGACCGCTTGGTCCACTACGGCATCCATCAGGCGGTCGATGCCGCCTTGTCCACCTCGGCCTAGCGGCGTGGCGACGAGAACCCGCACGGGTTTCCGGCTTGCCGATCGGCCCATCCTCATGCGCCCCCACCGCTTGCCTTCATGACTCGTCGCCTGCTGGGCGCGGCGAGTTCGGAGATGCAAGCATATCGATATAGTGTGGCGCCTTGCCTGAAGCGGTCCTAATCGGCACTTCGGAAAAGCGATAGGTAATCTTAAGGGTCGAAGGAAGGAAGTGGTGGATATTTCTCTCAATTTGGGCTTGAGTTGCTTCCGTGTAATGGTGGTTCTTGACGACAACCACTTCGATTTCCGCGAGTCCGGTCCGCAGTATTTGTACGTAGTCGGCACCTTCGGCGTAATTGGCGATCTGATGAAATGCCGCGAATTGCCGGCCGTCCAGCAAGGTCATGACATCATGTTGCCTTCCCTGAATTCCGGCGAAGGGCTTCACGCCGAGGGCAACGGCGCGCAGCTCCTTGTCCGTCAGCCGGTCGGCGCCAAGGAGAAAATCGCCGATATTGTAATTGATAAGAATCTGCCGGCGGTTGAAAAAGCCGGTCCCACAAATAATCCCCCGCAATCCCGGGTTTGTGAGAATAGCCTCGCCGTATTCGGGCCTGAACCGGTAAGCGCCAGCTTCACTGGCCCATGCGAAACAGACGCGCTCTGCCTGCCCGTAGTAATCGACCAGCGGGCAGCCAAACGTCGCCGCGACGTGGGCGAATAATTGCTGTGGCAGAACCTTCGAAGATGTCAGAACGATTTTGGGCCTGAGCGCTATGCCTGTCTCCCGGGCGAGGCGCAGGAGGATGTTCAACGTCGAGGGGTAACAGTCGAGGGCATCCGGCCGGAATTCCGCAATCTCGGACAGGTAGGCGCGGGCCGTTCTGTCCGACAGGTGAAAACCCGAAAAGACGCGCCGGTGGGGGTTGGCGCTGACCGAGTAGGGTGGTTCGAGGTCGTTCGGAGGCTTGACACTATCGCCGCGGATGACTGCCGTTCTTGCTCGTGCCAGTTCGACACCCTGCAGGGCCGCGATATGATCCATGGTGGCCTGTTCGAAGACTACCGCGTTGAGAGAACGTTCAACTATCATTGGCAATCCGGTCGTGCCGCCAGTTGTATCCCGCGACACCGGCCACAGGGTAGTCCTGAGAAAGGCCTGCGGGTTGTCCCGGACCTGTTCCTTGGTGAGCACGAAACCGGTTGCAACACCGGAAGCAGCGGCAAGGCGTGCGATGCGTTCGAGTTCGCGGGTTTGATGGGCGGCGCGTTCGGCTTCGGACAATTGGTCCGCCAAAACGCAAAGGCGCCGGTAATAACCGTAGATCGGAAACAAGCGCCGGACGGCTTGGCCGAGACGTCCGGATTTATACGGTGAAAAGCCCAAGTCAGTTGACCTCTGTTGCGGTCGGAACGAACTGGATTTCAAGCGATAGATTGATCCGCCCTGCGATGTGATCCGTGACCGCATCCATCAGCCGGTCGATTCTGCCTTGCCGGCCGTATCCCAGCGGTGACATCACCGGTCACCGGCTGAACGCGGCGGCTCCGCGGACGCGAGCATATCGATATAGGTCGGCGTCTTGCCCGAAGCGGTCCTGACCGGAAGTTCGGAATAGCGATAAGCGATCTTTACAGTCGAGGGCAGTCTGGCGCGAAACTTTCCATCGATATCGGCGTGCGTCGCCTCCGTGTATTGACGATTCTTGACAATGACGACTTCGATCTCCAGAGGTCCGGTTCGCAGGATCTGGATATAATCGGTACCTTTAACATAATACAAAATTTGATGGAACGCCGTGAATTGGCGGCCGTCCGGCAATATCATAACGTCATGTTGCCTTCCCTGAATTCCGGCGAAGGGCTTCACGCCGAGGGCGACCGAGTGCAGCGCCTCGTCCGTCAACCGGTCCGCGCCCAATAATAGGTCGCCGGTTGAATAATTGACCAGAATTTGCCGCCGATTGAAGAAACCAGTTCCGCAAATCACTCCGCGCAATCCCGGATTGGTCAGAATCGCCTGGCCGTATTCGGGCCTGAACCGGTAAGCGCCGGCTTCGCTGGCCCATGCGAAACAGACGCGCTCGGCCTGCCCGTAGTAATCGACCAGCGGGCAGCCGAATGTTGCCGCGACTTCAGCAAAGAGCTCCTGCGGCAGCACCTTCGAGGACGTCATGACGAGCTTTGGCCTGAGCGCTATCCGCATCTCCCGGGCAAGGCGCAGGAGAATGCTCAAGGTCGAGGGATAGCAGTAGAAGGCATCCGGCCGGAATTCCGCAAGTTCGGACAGGAAGGCGCGGGCCGTCCTGTCCGAAAGGTGAAGACCGGAAAAGAGGCGCTGGTAAGAGCCGGCGGCGACCGAATAGGGCGGCTCTAGGTCGTCCGGGTGTTTCACATCGTCACTGCGGATGACTGCCGTTCTGCTTCGGGCCAGTTCGACACCTTGCAGAGCCGCGATGTGATCGATGGTGGCCTGTTCGAAGACCACCGCATTGAGCGACCGTTCGACGGTCAAGGGCTGCCCGGTGGTGCCGCCCGTTGCCGCCGGTGTCGCCGG
>JANMQB010000033.1:0-3376 GCA_031370155.1 Hyphomicrobiales bacterium
ACGTTCTTGAACTGCACCATGCCGGAATTGGCGAACATCAGGGTGGGATCGTTGCGCGGAACCAGCGGCGAGGACGCGACGACTTCGTGGCCGTGGCGCTTGAAGAAGTCGAGAAAGGTCGAGCGGATCTGGGCGAGTGAGGTCATGGTCAGGTGTCAGGTGCCAGGTGCCAAGTGTGAGGTGTCGGGGGTCAAATATCAGAAAATGGGGCTCGCAACACTAGCCATAATATCTGACACTTGATTATTGCACCTGACACCTGGCACCTGACTCCTGACACCTGATACCTGAAAAGCGCCCTCCGGGGGCAACGGAGGGCGCCTACGCTGCGGTGTGTGGGGTCACACCGGTACGACCGGCTACACGGGGATCGGGAGCCGGAACGGAAATCTTGTGGTCAGTCTTCGGCAGCCTCTGCATCGGTTGTGTCGGAAGCATTGCCAAACTTCGAGGCAATGAGCCCGGCATTGGCCCGGATCGCCGCCTCGATGGCGGCGGCCACGTCGGCATTCTGGCGCAGGAAATTCTTGGCGTTCTCGCGGCCCTGGCCGATGCGCTCGCCGTTGTAGGAATACCAGGAGCCGGATTTCTCGACCACGCCGGCGGTGGCGCCGAGATCGAGCAACTCGCCCACCTTGGAAATGCCCTCGCCATACATGATGTCGAATTCCACCTGCTTGAAGGGCGGCGCCACCTTGTTCTTGACCACCTTGACCCGGGTCTGGTTGCCGACCACCTCGTCGCGGTCCTTGATCGCGCCGATGCGGCGGATGTCGAGGCGCACCGAGGCATAGAATTTCAGCGCATTGCCGCCGCTCGTCGTCTCGGGCGAACCGAACATCACCCCGATCTTCATGCGGATCTGGTTGATGAAGATCACCATGCAGTTGGACTTGGAGATCGACGAAGTGAGCTTGCGCAAAGCCTGGCTCATCAGCCGTGCCTGCGAACCGGGCAATTGGTCGCCCATTTCGCCCTCGAGCTCGGCCCTGGGCACCAGCGCCGCGACCGAGTCGACCACCAGCACCTCGACGGCGCCGGAACGCACCAGCGTATCGGCGATTTCCAGCGCCTGCTCGCCGGTGTCGGGCTGGGAAATCAGGAGATCGGCGATATTGACGCCGAGCTTCTTGGCATAGACCGGATCCATCGCATGTTCGGCGTCGATGAAGGCGCAAATGCCGCCGAGCTTCTGCGCCTCGGCGATGGTCTGCAGGGCCAGCGTCGTCTTGCCGGAGGATTCAGGCCCGTAGATTTCAACGACCCTGCCCTTCGGCAGGCCGCCGATGCCGAGCGCGATATCGAGCCCCAGCGATCCCGTCGAGATCGCCTCGATTTCGACGGCCGGATTGGACCCGAGCCTCATGATCGAGCCCTTGCCGAAGGCCCGCTCGATCTGGCTCAATGCCGCATCCAGCGCCTTGTTCTTGTCCATAGCGGTGTTCTCGATGACCCGGAGATTCGTCTGCCCCATTGCTCTACTCCTTATTCCATATGGGTCCGCCAGGCGCAAATGACACAGTCGTGCTGACGTTGTTTGCATTATGTTCTATTTTTGTTCGTTGTGCAAGTGTTTAATTAAATCACTGATTTCGATAATTAATTTTAATGGTCAACAGAACTTACGTCGAACATTGGAGGAACCTCTCGTGCGGCTAGACCTCGGCATGCGAACACGCCGCCAACAATTGTGAACGGCGCTGGATTCTAGCTCAGGACTTCATTACCTCCATCACCTTCTCGACCAGCTGCTTGAGCGAGAAAGGCTTGGCCAGGAAGGCGAAGTCCTTCTGGCCTTCGAGATTCTTCTCGAAGGCGTCCTCGGCATAGCCGGAGATGAAGATCACCTTGGTCTTGATGCCGCGCTTGCGCAGTTCGCGGAGCAGCGTCGGCCCGTCCATTTCGGGCATGACCACGTCGGAGAGGATGAGTTCGAAGCCCTTGTCGTCGGCGGCGATCACTTCCAGCGCCCGCTCGCCCGAATCGGCCTCGATAACCGTATAGCCGCGCGAGGCCAGCGCCCTGACCGCGAAAGCGCGCACTGCATCCTCGTCCTCGACCAGAAGGATGCGGCCCTTGCCGGTATAGTCGGCCCTGACCGGTTCGGCTTCGGCCTTGCTCTCGGCGGGGGCCTCCGGCTTGGGATAATGCCGCGGCAGGTAAATCCGGAATGTCGTGCCCTTGCCCGGCTCGCTGTCGCAGAAGATGAAACCGCCCGTCTGCTTGACAATGCCATAGACGGTGGACAGACCGAGGCCGGTGCCCTTGCCGACATCCTTGGTGGAAAAGAACGGCTCCCAAATCTTGTTGAGGTTGTCCCTGGAAATGCCGCTACCGGTATCCGCCACCTCGCAGACGACATATTCGCCGGGCGGCATTAGATCGGACTTGATGCCGCGCGATTCCTCTTCCGAGATATTGTAGGTGCGCACCGTCAGCGTGCCGCCGTCGGGCATGGCATCGCGGGCGTTGACCGCAAGATTGATGACCACCTGCTCGAACTGATGGATATCGACCAGCACCAGCCCGAGATCGCGGCCGTGGCTGATCTTGAGACCGACCTTCTCGCCCAGCACCCGGCCGAGCAGATTGCCGAGATCCGACATGGCTTCGGTGAGCGAATGGACCTTCGGCTGCAGCGTCTGGCGCCGCGAGAAGGCGAGCAGTTGGCGCACCAGATTGGCGGCACGGTTGGCATTCTGCTTGATGTTCATCACATCGGCGAAAGCGGGATCGGTAGGCCGCATCTTGGCCAGCAGGAGGTCGGCGAAGCCGATGATCGGCGTCAGCACATTGTTGAAGTCATGGGCGATGCCGGAGGCGAGCTGGCCGACGGCCTGCATCTTCTGGCCCTGGGCGAGCTGGGCCTCAAGCGCCTTGCTCTCGGTCCTGTCGACGGCAAAGACGACGGCACAATCGTCGCCGCTGGCCAGTCTCACGAAGGTGAACTGCACCGTACGCGGCCTATCCCCTTCGATCGTCACCTCCGCGGCGTGAAGCGTGGCTTCGCTGGCCAGCGCCGCGGCCAGTGCGGCATCGAGTTCCGCCCCGCCCGTTCCGGTAACGATGGCCGAGAACCGGGCGCCGCGCCTGGCGCCGGCCGACAGTGCCAGGAAGGCCGCATTGGCCTCACGCAGAATGCCTGCCGCGTCCACTTCGGCGATGCCGATCGGCGCATTATTGACGAGACGCGTGAGCCGGCCGGATGATTCGGAACCGGCGCGGCGCGGCAACACGCTTCGCGGAATGACCAGCGAGCGTGTGGGCAAGGCTTCTGATCCGGCGCCGAAATCGGCGCGATGCAGAACCAGCACCGGAAACGGCTTGCCATCCTTGTCCTTGAGGTCGAGTTCGAAACTTTCCGTCACCGCTTCGC
>JANMQB010000036.1:0-7852 GCA_031370155.1 Hyphomicrobiales bacterium
GGCAGCGATCCGCTCCTCTTGGCCGAAGCCGCGCGCCGGGGCGAGGACTACGGATATGACGAGATCAATTTGAATGTGGGCTGCCCCTCGGATCGCGTGCAGGAAGGCCGCTTCGGCGCCTGCCTGATGGCCGAGCCGGGCCTGGTGGGCGATTGCATCGCGTCCATGCGCCACGCCGTCAAGATTCCGGTCACGGTCAAATGCCGCATCGGCATTGACAGCCAGGATGAAGACGAAGACCTTGAGCGTTTCGTGAGGACGGTCGCGGTGGCGGGCTGCGAGACGTTCATCGTCCATGCCCGCAAGGCCTGGCTTGAGGGGCTGTCGCCGAAAGAAAACCGCGAGATACCGCCGCTCAACTACGACCGCGTCTACCGGCTGAAACAGAAGCACCCCGATCTGGCGATCGTCATCAACGGCGGCATAGCAATCGTCGATGCGGCGGAAGAACACCTGAAACAAGTCGATGGCGTGATGTTGGGCCGCGCCGCCTACCATTCGCCGTGGATCCTGAACGAAGTCGACAGACGCTTCTTCGGCCGCAGCGAGGCCGCCGCCGCGCCCGATGACATCGTCGAGCGGATGAAGCCTTACATCGCGGCGCAGCTCGCGGGCGGCGTGTGGCTCAACCGCATGACCCGCCATATGCTCGGCCTGTTTCACGCCATGCCGGGCGGCAAGCACTGGCGCCGCGTCCTGTCGGAAGAGGCTTGCCGTCCCGGCGCCGGACTCGAGGTGCTCGATCGGGCACTGCAAGCCATGCAGGCCCATGCAGGACCGCGGCTGCTGGCGGCAGAATGATGCCTCACACCTCGATCTGTTCGAGGCGTCCGCGCCGGCCGCCGCGGCGGCGCTTGCGCAATGTGAGCGTTTCAATCCGATGCGGCAGTCCCGCCATGATCTCCTTGCGCTCTCTGGGGCTGAAACCCAGCCAACCGCCGATTTCAAGACGAGTGCGGCCGCAGCCGATGCAGAAGCCGGTCTCGGGATCGACCACGCAGACCTTGATGCAGGGCGTCTCGATCTCTGGCAGCGGATTGGCGTTCATGGCGGCAGGCTATTCCATCAGCGGGCACACAGTCATTCAGATGCGCCGTCCCTATGTCCGAAAACGTCCTAGTCTTCAAGATAAAGGACGCCGTCCTCAACCTTGAAGCTGCGCAGGCGGCTGAGGAAGCTCATGCCGAGGAGTGAGCCGCGCAGGGCCCCTTCCGGCAACACCACGCCATCGACATCATAGACCCGCACGCCGTCGATCTCGACCCGGTCGAGCTTGACTCGGGCGGCCTTGGCGATACCGTTGGCGGTTGCAATGGGTATGTTGAAATCGAGACTGCCCGGCCTGAGCCCGGCATCGCTTGCATCTTCATAGCTCAGCGCCACGGCCGATGCCCCGGTATCGATTAGGACCATGATGTCGCTGCCGTTGATCTCCGCTCTGACGATGAAGTGGCCACGGGAGTCGGCCTTGAGTTCGGTGGCCGAAGCGGCCTGCTGCAGGGGCTCGACCGCCACGGCTGGCCGCGCGGCTGCGAGGCCGAATGCCAGCATGGCGATGATGGAAATTGCAGGCCTGTCCATACGATCCACTCTACGATGTATTGCCGCGAACCGCGGACAGTCTGGTGAACCGGCTCTCAAGGACCGGTGAACGAGGCGCTAACGCAAGCAGACAAGGTTAAGAAATGGTTGCCGCATAGGTGGCGAGCATCGCGAGCTCGGTGAGGACTTGCGCCGCACCGCAGACATCGCCGGTCTGGCCGCCGATCTTGCGCATGGCGAGAACCCGCACCGCCGCCAGCGCAACACCGCCAGCGATCAGCGCGGCAACTCCGGCCTCCGGCGCCAGCACCCAGCCGGCCGCAGCCGCCGCGCCAAGGCCGCCGAGAATGAGTGCTATGAGAGCGGTATTGCGGCTGGGACGGCCGGCCAGCACCGAAAGCCCGTCGCTTCGGGCAGGGCGTGTCGCCCACATCAGATCGACGATGAGCGCGCGTGAGAATGCTGCGGCACAAGCCAACAGCACGATCATGTCGGTAGGCGGCAATTCCAGCAAGGCCATAAGCACGGAAGCCTTGGCCAGCAACATGACGCCAAGTGCCAGTGCTCCGAAGGCGCCGATACGGCTGTCGCGCATGATGGCGAGCCGCTCTTCGCGTGTCCGCCCGCCGCCGAACCCGTCGGCAACGTCGGAAAGCCCGTCTTCGTGCAGGGCCCCGGTGATCAGGAGTCCGATGCCGATGGCGAAGGCGGCCGAAAACAATTGCGGCAATCCGCCGAGATTGCAGAGGCTGAGAACCGCTCCCGTGGCCGCACCGACGAACGCTCCAGCCAGCGGAAACATACGCATGGCTTCCGCCAACGGTGGCGGATCGATGGTGCGCACGAAGGGAACCGGCAGCACTGTAAGGAAGCGCAAGGCCACCAAAAACTCGGCAAAGGGCCTAACTCTGCGGCGCGCTTCGCTCAGCGGCTCAATATCGTCGCTCATGTTGCGCCCGCGGCCCGAATCCTGTGATGACGTGGCTCGAAACTAGGAGCCTTGCCCGCCAATGACAATTGCCCCCCGGGTCTTGCCCTTCGACGGTATCCGCGATCTCATGAAGAACTTGCCCGCGGCAGATGCCGAGGCGGTGGAAAAATGCCGCGCCCGCGACCGCGACCTGACCAAGCCGCCGGGAGCCCTCGGCAGGCTCGAGGCCGTGGCGGAATGGGTGAGCGGCTGGCAGGGCCACTATCCGCCCCGCATCGAAACTCCGGTGGTGGCGGTGTTTGCCGGCAATCATGGTGTGGTGGCGCAAGGGGTGACCGCCTTTCCCGCCGCAGTGACGCGCCAGATGGTGGCCAATTTCCGGGCCGGCGGGGCCGCCATCAACCAGCTTTGCAAGACGTTCGATCTAGGCCTCAAGGTGTTCGAACTTGCCCTCGACCACCCGACCCGCGACATCACCCAGGATGCGGCGCTCGACGAAGCCGACTGCGCCGCCACCATGGCCTATGGCATGGAGGCGGTCGCCCAAGGCTGCGATCTCCTCTGTGTCGGCGAAATGGGGATCGGCAATACGACGATCGCCGCGGCGATCGCCCACGGCCTCTATGGCGGAAAGGCGGAGGATTGGGTGGGACCCGGCACCGGCGTCGACGCGGCGGGGCTTGCCCGCAAAGCCGATGCGGTGCGCCGTGCCGTCGAACTGCACAAGTCGCATCTGGCCGATCCGCTTGAAGTCCTGCGCCGGCTGGGCGGGCGCGAACTTGCCGCTATGGCGGGCGCCGTTTTGGCGGCGCGCCTCCAGCGCGTTCCGGTCTTGCTCGACGGTTATGTGGCAACCGCCGCGGCGGCCATCTTGCATGCCATGCGCCCCGATGCGCTGGACCACTGCCTCGCCGCCCATCGCTCGGCCGAGCCCGCTCATGCCAGGCTGCTCGGCAAGCTGGGGAAGGAACCGCTCCTCGACCTCGGCATGCGGCTTGGCGAAGCTTCAGGCGCCGCCCTTGCCGCCGGCCTCGTCAAGGCGGCGGTCAATCTCCATAACAACATGGCGACTTTTGAAAGCGCCCGGGTGAGCAACAGGGAGACGTGATCGCGGCTCCGGCTCAGCCCGTCAGCGCGATCAGCTTGCGTTGGCTTTCGGAAGATACATTGGGCGCCGCCAATACTTCGCCGCGCGGGCCGTCGAGGACGCGGTACGCCGGGAATGTCACGGTAACCTCGGTTCCTTCGCCAGGCGCGCTACGGATGTCGATGACGCCGCCATGCACCTGCATCAATCCCTTGGCGATCGGCAGGCCGAGGCCCGCGCCGTCGATCGCTTTCTTGGTGGCAAAACTGCCGCGCGAGAAAGCGCCGAGCGCCATCTCGATCTCGTGTTCCGGGATGCCCGGCCCATTGTCGCTGACCCGGAGCGCCAGCCCACCGCCGGCGGTGCGCTCCGCCTTGACGGCCACGTTGCCGCGGCGCGGCGAAAACTTGATGGCATTCGACAAAAGGTTGATGACGATCTGGTTCAACGCCCGGCGGTCGGCCATCAGCTTGGGCAGGGATTCGGGAACCTCGACGCGGACTTCGATCGCCTTTTCCGCCGCCTTCATCAGCAAGAGATGGTTGGCTTCCTCGACGGCGACGAGCAGGCTTACAGGTTCCTCCTGCAAGTCGCGGCGTCCAGCCTCGATTCGTGACAGATCGAGAATGTCGTTGATCAGCGCCAGCAGATAATGACCTGAATGGTGGATGTCGTCGGCATAGCTCTTGTAGGCCGCGACGTTGAGCGGGCCGAACATCTCGCGCTTGAGAATCTCGGAGAAGCCCATGATGGCGTTGAGCGGGGTGCGCAGCTCGTGACTCATGTTGGCGAGAAACGCCGATTTCGCCTTGTTGGCTTCCTCGGCCTTGGCCTGCTCGTTCTCGGCTGTTTCCTTGGCGCGTTTCAAGTCCTCAAAGAGGCTTTCCTTCTGCGCTTTGAAGATCAGCATGTCGCGCGCCGTGTCCTGAAGATTGCGCGCGACGAGAAGGAAGAAAGCTTCGAGTGACACGATCGTGCCGCTCAGCGCGAGATAGATGGGGTCGGCTTCCGAAACGCAGCGAAGCGCCACGCCGACCGTCAGCACGCCGGTTCCGGCAACCAGCACCGGCATGAAATTGTTGACAATCAACAGTCGCACAGCAATCACCGCGATCACCGAGGCGACCAGATAGATCTGCTGCATGCTGTTGGCCGGTTCCCAGAACAGGAACAGGGGCAGCGACCAGCACATGCCGGTGAGAAGTTCCGAGGCCGACAGCATGCCGATCCAGTCGCTCTGTTCATCGCGGGTTCTTTCACGATGGAAATAGCGTTTGCACAGGAAGAGCTGGAAGGCCTGGCAGCCGATCGCGCCAATCAGCCAGCCGGCGCTGATGAACCACGGCACCCACAGCAGGCTGGTCGCCGCCAGCAGCAGTGCCAGGATGGGCATGGCGGGGGCCACGCGCAACTGATTGCGCAGGAAGAGAACCAGGAGTTCGTGCTGCCACGGGATGGTGTCCGGCCGTTCCCACGCCGAATAGGCAGGCTTCGGCGGCGCCTCAGCGGGGCCGTCGTCATGAAAATTGTAGCGGTCAAGCGGCCCGTTGCCGGCTGTCGTGTTGGTCATTGCCTTCCCTCATCCTGAACGCATTTCGCCGATCCAGCTGCTAACCATAGGCGGCGCGGGCTAAGTTCGGCTTTGCCGCATCGCTAAAATTTGACACACTGGTGTCATGGTGAACGATCCCCAAAGGCTCCATGAACTCGTTGCGGAGATCCGCCGCTGCCGCATCTGCCGCGACCGGCCGGAGGGAGCGCCGCTGCCCCATGAACCGCGGCCGGTTCTGCAGGTCAGCGCCACGGCGCGCATCCTGATTGCCGGCCAGGCACCCGGCGTTCGCGTTCACCGCTCGGGCAGGCCCTTCACCGATCCGTCCGGTGACCGTCTGCGCGCCTGGCTGGGCGTCGGGCCGGAGATCTTTTACGACGAAAGCCGCATCGCCGTCGTTCCAATGGGCTTCTGCTTTCCCGGCCTCTCGGCAAAAGGCGCCGATCTGCCGCCGCGGCCGGAATGCGCCAAGGCCTGGCGGCAGCAACTCATGGCCACCATGCCGCAAGTGGTACTCATCATCGCCGTGGGCCTGCATGCCCAGCGCTGGCACTTGGGCGAGGATTGGCGAGGTTCATTGACCGAAACGGTTGCCGCCTGGCGCGAATGCCTGAAGCGAAAATCTCCGGCAATCCCTCTGCCGCATCCCTCTTGGCGCAACAATACTTGGCTGAAGAACAATCCGTGGTTCGAGGCCGAACTGCTCGGCGTGTTGCGGCAGCGGGTTTCCCGTTTGCTGTGATGGGTCTTGCCGCCGCTCTGCCTCGGGTCTATGCGAGCGACGGATTGCGGAGCTAAGGATTGAAATGGCCGGTGTGACCGAAAACGATGTGTTGCAGGTTCTGAAACGGATCGCTGCTCCGGACGGGCGCGGCAATATCGTCTCTGCCGGGCTGGCGTCGGGGATTGCGATTTCGGGCGGCAATGTCATGTTTGCACTCACCACCGATCCGCAGCATGTCAAGACCATGGAAGCCCTGCGCGTTGCGGTCGAAAAGGCGGTTTCCGCCATACCAGGTGTCGAAAAAGCCATGGTGGCGTTGACTGCCGAGCGCCCGCCGCAGCGTGAGCCGGGCCCCAGGGCCAGGGCTGCAACGCTCAGCAATGCGGTTCCGGGGATCAAGCACATCGTCGCAGTGGCCTCGGGCAAGGGCGGGGTCGGCAAGTCGACGACCGCCGTCAATCTGGCGCTTGCGCTGCATTCCCTGGGCTTGCGCGTTGCCGTGCTCGATGCCGATGTCTATGGCCCGTCCCTGCCGAAGCTCTTCGGTCTGACCGGCAAACCCCAGGCCGCCGATGCCGAAGGCAAGCGCATGAAGCCGATGACGCGATACGGTGTCGAGCTGATGTCGATCGGCTTTATGGTCGCCGAGGACACGCCGATGATCTGGCGCGGGCCGATGGTCATGTCGGCGATCACCCAATTGCTGCGCGAAGTGGCCTGGAGCGAGACCGACGTGATGATCGTCGACATGCCGCCAGGCACCGGCGATGCGCAATTGACGCTCGCCCAGCAGACGCCGCTGTCGGGCGCCGTCATCGTTTCAACGCCGCAGGATCTCGCCCTCATCGACGCCCGCAAGGGCCTCAACATGTTCCGCAAAGTCAACGTGCCGGTTCTCGGCATCGTCGAGAACATGAGCTATTTCGTCTGCACCAAATGCGGCGAACGCCACGAAATCTTCGGCCATGGCGGTGCCCGTGCCGAAGCCGCGAAGCTCGGTATCCCGTTCCTCGGCGAAGTGCCGCTTGACCAGGCGCTGCGCGAACGCTCCGACCGGGGCGAGCCGGTGGTGGCGAGCCGACCCGACAGCCCGCATACGGCCATCTACCGCGACATCGCCCGCCAGGTCTGGGCCGCCATCGAGGGCGGCGGCCTCACCCGGCCCGCCCCAAAAATCGTTGTCGAAACTTGATGCATTCAAAGCTAAAGTTGTTGGGGGATTATTAACCATGGGAGCGATTCCCATGGGCCCATAAGTAACTGTGTGTGGGCCGCCGATGCCCAAGGGGGATGACATGTCAAAGTTCATGCTGATTGTCGGGGTCCTGTTGGCAGCCGTCGGCGTCGCCCTCGGTCTCATGGTGTATTTCTCTCCCGGCCAGATGCAGGTTCTGGCGCTCACCCCCGAAGTGGCGGCGATTCTCCTGGTGGGCGGGGTCTTGGCCATGGGGCTTGGCGGTGTGATCGGCACCCTTGAGAGCGAATTGGCGGCTTCCGTGCAGGCTAGTGCGGCACCGGCCGAACTGCCGGCCGCAATCGCTCCGATCCCCGAATTCAACAGGAAGCTTGACGTAGAGGAACCCGCGCCCGTAGCGGCCGCCGAGGAACCCGCCGCCGAAATTTCGCCGGAAGTCAGTGAGACCATTGCAGCGCTCGAGAAAGCCAAATCCGATATCAACGCGGCACTGGCCGGCTCCGCGCCGGAGCCCGCCGAAGAAGAGAAGGCCGAAGCGGAAGCCGAGCAGCTTTTTGTGGTCGAGGAGCGGGTCATCCGCGGCCGCCCGGCCCGCATCCTGTCCGATGGAACCGTCGAGGCCGAGACCGACGAAGGCTGGATGCGCTTCGAGAATCTCGAGCACCTCGACGAGTATCTCGACGCCATGGCGCCGAGCAAGGTTTAATCAGCCCTTGGCGCGCGGCATCAGCTCGTAGGGATGCTTCCAGCCGGGCAGCGCCTTGATGCGGTCGAGCCAGTTCAGCACATGCGGGTAGGGATCGAGCGGCACGGTGAGCTCG
>JANMQB010000041.1:0-1929 GCA_031370155.1 Hyphomicrobiales bacterium
TCGTGGTGGTCGGCGCCGGCGGCGCGGGCCTCCGCGCCACGCTCGGCGCCTCGCAGGCGGGGCTGAAAACGGCATGCATCTCGAAAGTGTTTCCGACGCGCTCGCATACGGTGTCCGCTCAGGGCGGCATCGCCGCGGCACACGGCAACATGGGAGCGGATGACTGGCGCTGGCACATGTACGACACGGTGAAGGGTGCCGACTGGCTGGGCGACCAGGACGCCATCGAATATCTCTGCCGCAACGCGCCGGCCGCCGTCTATGAGCTCGAGCATTTCGGCATGCCGTTTTCGCGCACCGGGGACGGCAAGATCTATCAGCGCCCCTTCGGCGGCATGATGATGAATTTCGGCGAAGGCCCGCCGGCCCAGCGCACCTGTGCCGCCGCCGACCGCACCGGACACGCCATGCTGCACACGCTCTACGGCCAGTCGCTCCGCCACTCGGCCGAATTTTTCATCGAGTATTTCGCCCTCGATCTCATCATGGAGAAGGGCGCGGCCCGCGGTGTCATGGCGCTGTCCATGGAGGATGGCACCATCCACCGTTTTCGCGCCCACCGGACGATCCTGGCGACGGGCGGT
Organism: Hyphomicrobiales bacterium; assembly: GCA_031370155.1. Lineage (GTDB taxonomy): Bacteria > Pseudomonadota > Alphaproteobacteria > Rhizobiales > Aestuariivirgaceae > Aestuariivirga. The sequence continues at coordinate 585 of JANMQB010000041.1, forward strand.
TATGGCCGGGCCTATTTCTCCGCAACCTCGGCCCATACCTGCACCGGCGACGGCAACGCCATGGTGCTGCGGGCCGGGCTGCCCTTGCAGGACATGGAATTCGTGCAGTTCCACCCGACCGGCATCTATGGGGTGGGCTGCCTCATCACCGAGGGTTCACGCGGCGAGGGCGGCTATCTAACCAATTCCGAAGGCGAGCGCTTCATGGAGCGCTATGCGCCCTCGGCCAAGGACCTGGCGTCGCGCGATGTCGTGTCGCGCTCGATGACCATGGAAATCCGCGAAGGCCGCGGAGTGGGCCCGCACAAGGACCACATCCATCTGCATCTCGAGCATCTCGATCCCAAGGTGCTGGAGGAGCGCCTGCCGGGGATTTCCGAATCGGCCAAGATTTTCGCGGGCGTCGATGTGACCCGCCAGCCGATTCCGGTGCTGCCGACGGTGCATTACAACATGGGCGGCATCCCCACGAACTATCACGGCGAGGCGCTGGCCGGCGACAGCCGCGATCCGGAGAAGACCGTGGCCGGGCTTCTGGCGGTGGGGGAGGGGGCTTGCGTCTCCGTACACGGAGCAAATCGGCTGGGCTCGAATTCATTGATCGATCTGGTGGTCTTCGGCCGCGCCGCCGGCCTCAAATGCGCCGAGACGGTTCAACCCAATTCGCCGCATGCGGAACTGCCGGCCTCGGCCGGCCAGGCCGCCATCGCCAGGCTCGACCGCTTCCGGCACGCCGCCGGCGGCACGCCGACGGCCGAACTCAGGCTGCGCATGCAGAAGGCCATGCAGGACTATTGCGCCGTGTTCCGCACCGGCGACATTCTCTCGGAAGGTGCTGCGCGCATCGCCGCCGTGTGGAAGGCAACCGGCGATATCCGCGTGACCGACCGGTCGCTGATCTGGAACTCCGACCTGATCGAGACGCTGGAATACGACAATCTCATCGTCCAGGCGGCGGCGACGGTTGAGAGCGCGCTGGCCCGCAAGGAAAGCCGCGGGGCGCACGCGCGCGAGGATTTCCCCAAGCGCGACGACAAGACCTGGATGAAGCACACGCTCGCCTGGGTGGACGCCGCAAAGCGCAAGGTGAGGCTCGGCTACAGGCCCGTGCACGACTACACGCTGTCGAACGACATCGCCTACATCAAGCCGAAGGCGAGGGTGTATTGATGGCAGCCTTTTCCCTCTCTTGTCATCGCCGGGCAATGACAGAATTTTGGTGGTCATGACATGGTCGAATTCGCTCTTCCGAGGAACTCGAAAGTCCAGCCCGGCAGGCACTGGCCTCAACCGGCGGGCGGGCGGCTCCGGGAGTTCCGCATCTAACGCTGGAATCCCGAGGACG
>JANMQB010000047.1:0-2526 GCA_031370155.1 Hyphomicrobiales bacterium
GTCATTCCAGCGCGCGCCGCGGCGAAATTCAATATCCGCTTCAGCACCGAGCACTCTTCTGACTCGCTCAAGGCCTGGGTCGGCGAGCGCGTTGCCGAGATGAAGTCGGCGGTGGGCGGCACCTGGACTGTTTCTTCAAACGAGGGAAGGGAGGCTTTCATTACCGAACCCGGCGCCTTCGTCGGGCTGGTGCAGGACGCTGTGGAGCAGGAAACCGGCATTCTTCCGAAGCTCTCGACCGCCGGCGGCACGTCGGATGCGCGCTTCATCAAGGATTATTGCCCGGTTCTGGAATTCGGACCTACCAATGCGACGATCCACATGACCGACGAGCGCATCGCCGTCGATGAGCTGCGGGCGACGCAAGCCGTCTATGCCCGCATCGTCGAGAATTATTTCAGTAACCGACCTTGACCAGATAAAGCCCGTCGGGCGGCGCCACCGGACCGCAGCGGGCACGGTCGCGGGCATCGAGCACCGCCTTCAGATCGCGCGGCCGCCATTTGCCTTCGCCCACCAGCTTGAGAGAGCCAACGATCGAGCGCACCTGACTGTGCAGGAAGGAGCGCGCCTCGCTGTGGATTTCAATCTCCTCGCCGTGGCGCGCCACATCGAGCCGGTCGAGGGTCTTGACCGGCGATTGCGCCTGGCATTGAGCGGCGCGGAAGGTCGTGAAGTCGTGCTTGCCGATAAGGGCGTGGGCCGCCTCGTGCATGGCATCGCTGTCGAGCGCCATCGGCAGCCACCACACCTTGCCCTTGTCCAGCGCCGGCGGGCTGCGGCGGTTGAGGATGCGATAGAGATAGTGCCGCCGCGTGGCGGAGAAGCGGGCGTGGAAATCCTCCGGCACCTCTTCGGCTTCCAGCACGCTGATAGGATGGGGCCGGACATGGGCATTGAGCGCGTTGCGCAGCACGAATGGATCCCACGGCTTCGCCAGATCGACATGCGCGACCTGCGCCAGCGCATGGACGCCGGCATCGGTGCGGCCCGCCCCTTGTACAATCGAAGGGCCGCCGTTGATTGCCGCAACCGCCTTCTCCAGCACGCCCTGGACTGTTGTGCCTTCGGCTTGCAATTGCCAGCCGGCGAAGGGCGCGCCGTCATATTCCATGGTGAGCTTGTAACGCGGCATCAGGAAACGCTCGTTCCCTTGGCCAGCGGAAAGCCGCGCCGGAAGGTGGCGGCGTCCATCGGTGCCTTGCCCTCGCGCTGCAATGTTAACAGCCGCACCGCGCCCGAACCGCAGGCAATGGTGGCTGCATCGTCGAGAACGGTTCCCGGCGCACCGGATAAATCGAGCGCCATGGCTTTCAGCGCCTTGATACGGGTCGCGCCGATGGCGAACCATGCGCCCGGAAGGGGCGAGAGCCCGTTGATGTGGCTGCGCACCTCGGCGGCGCTCTTGCTGAAATCGATCCGGGTTTCCGCCTTGCCGATCTTCTTGGCATAGGTGACGCCTTCGGCGGGCTGGGCCGTGCATGCGATCGAAGGCCGCGCCAGCGTCTCCACTATCAGCTTCGCACCGAGCGCGGCCAGTGCGTCGTGCAATTCGCCGGCCGTCAGGGTTGGATGAATGGCAACGCGGCCCACCTGGCAAACTGGGCCCGTATCCAGCCCTTCCTCCATGCGCATGATGCTGACGCCGGTTTCGCTGTCGCCCGCCATGATCGCCCGCTGGATGGGCGCCGCTCCCCGCCAGCGCGGCAGGAGCGAGGCATGCGCATTGAAGCAGCCGAGCTTCGGCGCATCCAGAATGGCGCGCGGCAGGAGAAGCCCATAGGCGACGACGACCGCGGCATCGCATCCCAGCGCCGCAAATCGCGCCAGTTCCTCTTTGCTTTTGAGCGACAAGGGTGTGCGAATCTCGACACCCGACGCGGTTGCGAAGGCCTGCACCGGCGACACCCGCTCCGCCATGCCGCGTCCGGCCGGCCTTGGCGGCTGCGAATAGACGGCGGCGATATGGTGGCCGGCGGCAATCAGGGCTTTCAGCGTTTCGACCGCGAAGTCCGGCGTCCCCATGAAGACGAGGCGCATCAGTTGTCCTCACCCTGAGGCGCCTCGCGCAGCGAGGCCTCGAAGGGCCGGCAGAGCGTACGGTGCGGCTGATGCTTCGAGGCTTCGCCTTTGGCGAAGCTCCTCAGCATGAGGATGGGAGAGAGAGCCCGAGGCACCTCGCCAAATCCACATAAAGACTTCTTTATGTCTTTATTGCTTTGCTCCGGCGCCCCTGCTAAGCAACCGCCAGCAAAATCCATTTCATCGAGGACCCGCCCATGACTTCGCTGCAGGACTATCACGTCGCCGACATCGCCCTTGCCGGCTGGGGCCGCAAGGAAATCGAGATGGCCGAGGTCGAGATGCCGGGCCTGATGGCGACCCGCGCCGAATATGCCGCCAGGCAGCCGCTCAAGGGCGCCCGCATCTCGGGCTCCCTGCACATGACCATCCAGACCGCCGTGCTGATCGAGACGCTCCAGGCGCTCGGCGCCGAACTGCGCTGGGCCTCCTGCAACATCTTCT
>JANMQB010000066.1:0-5072 GCA_031370155.1 Hyphomicrobiales bacterium
CTGGATATTGCTGGAACTGCTTGGATATTTATTTGGTAGCGGGGGAGGGAGTTGAACCCCCGACCCCAGGATTATGATTCCCGTGCTCTAACCAACTGAGCTACCCCGCCTGAGATCGAAGGCGCATATAGGGAATGAGGCGGGCCGAAGTCAAGTTGCGTGGCTCGTGTCCTCGCCCGCCTCTTCCGCCTTCTTGAAGAAGGTGCGCCACAGCGAAATGCCGGCGAAATAGATGGACGCCGCCACCCACACCCACAGCTCGATGCGCTCAACCATGCCCCAGGCGCCGCGGTCCTTGGCGCTGATGATCAGGCTGAGCGACAGCGCCGCCCACAGGACGGTCACCGGAATGGTGATGTCGCGCCAGTCGGCGACCCGCAAGGGATGCACGAACTTGACCGGAATGAAGGTGAGCACGCACAAGGCCGCGATGGCGCCGAAATTCACCATCCAGGGCGTGTCGAGAATGTAGAAATACAGCACCACCACGTTCCACAGGGCCGGGAAACCGACGAAATAATAGTCGTCGGATTTCATGCCGGTATTGGCGACCGTGTAGCAGGAGACCGCCATGATCGCCGCCGCGGCGCCGATGCCCAGGGTTCCCGGCACCATCTCGAACCAGTAGACCATCAGCGCCGGCACGGCGACGTAGTTGAAGAAGTCGATGACATTGTCGAGGGTGCGGCCGTCGACGTTCGGCGTATATTCGAGAACCCGCGCCCGGCGCGCCAGCGTGCCGTCGATGCCGTCGACGAAGAGGGCGAGCCCCAGCCACATGAAGGCGGCGACCGGATCGTTCTTAAGCACCGCGACCAAGGCAAGAAAGCCCGCCACGATGCCGCAGGTGGTGAAGGCATGAACCGCCCAGGCGATGGCCTTCTTCAGGTCGCGGTCGATATTGGGATGAAGTTTCGGCTTCACCGGAGAAACCCCGCACTCTTGCTCACAGGCGCGGGACTATAGATAGGCGGCGGGTGCAAGGCAAATGTCAGGTAGCGGTTCCACTTGAATTTCCGCTTTTGACCCATATCGGACGTTTCAGAATATCATCACCTTGTCGGCTTCAACGGTCGCGGCCGCCAACTCATCCATGGTGCTGCGGCGCGCTCCGTCCATGACGTCGCCTTCGATCATGCCGCGCGCATCCATGCAGGTGCCACAGATCAGCACGTTGCCCTTGCCAACAGCCACGCGCTTCAGCATGCGCTCCATGTTGTAATAGCCGTCCGGCGTCTTCTGGCCCTTGCGCGCGGCAACCACGGCGTCGGCCATCAGGAAGACGGTGACCTCCGCCGCCGGGTCGCTCTTCAACAAGGCATGAGCAAGACGCAGTGCGTTGTAGCAGCGCTCGGTCCCATAGGGCGGATCATTCAAGACAAACGGGGCCTTCATCCAGACCGCTCCTTTCCCCCGGCAAACGTCCTTGGGTACCGGTCAGTCGCCGAGAACGCGGCGGCGCTCTTCGAATTCTTTCTGGTCGATCTCGCCTTTCGCAAAACGCTCCTTGAGGATATCGAGCGGTGTCCGCCCGGGCGGCATATGGCGCGGCGGCCGCACCCCTTGCCACGGCCCGCCGAGCCATTGGACAAGAAAGGCAATGGCTCCGATTATGACAACCAATGTCAGGATCATAAACAGTGGACCAAAAAACATACCGTACCCTCCTCCATCCCACCACATCATGCGTGGGCCATATGCATACCTGTCGGCATCGGGCTGCGCCTGCGCCCATGCTGAATTCGGCAAAAAGGCTGGTGCCGTGATCAGGGCCGTTGCGATCGCACTCAAAACTCGCGTCATTTGCATCCTCCAAAGTTGATAGGCATTCCGCCCATGGTGCGGCCTCGGCACTCGGTTCAGCGCTCCGCGGTTCCGGCACTTGGCCGCAATTCATTCCCGCCCGCCGGTGCGGACTTAACCCTCGACTTGAAGGCCGATCTGGTTCCACCGCTCCATGCCGCCACGCAACACGCTGACTTCGCCCAAACCGGCATCCCTGAGAAGCTCCGCCGCACGGGCCGAGCGCTTGTCGGTACGGCACACCACAATGACCGGCTTGTCGCCGCGCGCCTTGATCTCGCTCAACCGATCGGGGATTTCGGCGAGCGGGATGTTTATCGCGGTTGCGATATGCCCGAGGTTGCCGGTGAATTCATCCGCGCCACGCACGTCGAGGACTGTCACGGCCGCGCCGCCCGCCATCTGCTGTTGCAGATCATCCGCTTCGGTCCAATCGGCCTCGCCTTTCCGCATCCGCCCCAGGAGCCGGGGGATGAAGGCGATCGCGGCGAGGAGCCCGAGCGCGATGAGGCCATAGCGTATCGCGGATGCCTCGCCCGCCAATGCCTCGCGGCCCGCATGACCGAGCCATGTGTATGCGATGGCGCCGGGCGCCATGCAGACGAGCGAAGTGATGACGTATGGCAGGAAACCGATGCGGGTCAGGCCAAACGCGTAGTTCGACAGATTGAAGGGGAACAGTGGCACCAACCGGACAAAGGCCACGAAACGCCAGCCCTCGGCCTCCACGCCTGCAATCAATCGCTTCAGGCGGCCCGCCGACTTTCGTTGCACCCAGTCACCCGCGAGATAACGGGCGATCAGAAAGGCGATGCTCGCGCCCAAGGTGGCAGCAAGCAGATTGAGCATCGCTCCCCAGACTGGGCCGAACAGCGCACCACCGGCCAGGGCGAAGAGGGAGCCTGGCAGAAACACCACGGTTCCGACTGCAAAGAGCAGCACGTAGACAATTGGAGCCCAGACGCCCAGGCCGGAGAGCCAGTTATCCAGTGTTGCCGGGTCAAGCTGATCGCGGTGATATCCCACCCAAAGGATTGCGCCGACAATAGCGACGAGGAGCAGCAAACGGGGGATGAGGCGGTATGAATTCATTTCGCCTTTTCCTCCCGATTGATGGGATAGCCGCTGGCCGGGCCGAGCAAGGGTTGGATCAACATCCGGTCGAGCCAGAGGTCGCGGCGGGTGCGGAACTGCTCGATGCCGATGGTCATGGTTTCATGACCTTCTTTCGGCTGTGGACGATAAGTCCCGAGCAACTTGTCCCACCACGGCAGATTGAAGCCGAAATTACTGTTGGTCTCGGTTGGATGAATGGAGTGATGGACGCGGTGCATGTCCGGCGTGACGACGATCCAGCGCAACAGGCGATCCAGTTTCAGTGGAATGCGGATATTGCTGTGGTTGAACATTGCGGTAGCGTTCAGCAGTACTTCGAAGATGAGCACCGCGATGGCCGGTGGCCCGAGCGCCGCGACCACCGCAAGCTTCAATCCCATGGAGAGAAGAATTTCGACGGGATGAAACCGCAGCCCGGTCGTGACATCGAATTCAAGATCGGCATGATGCATGCGGTGCAGCCGCCAGAGCGCCGGGACGGCGTGGAACATCACGTGTTGCAAATAGATGACAAGATCGAGCACAATGACGGAGGCAAGAACGGCGAGCCACGCGGGCACGGCAAAGGTGTTGAAGAGCCCCCAGCCGCGCTGTTCCGCGATGAGCGCCAAGCCCACCGCAACGATGGGGAAGGTCAGACGGACGAGGATGGTATCGACGGCGACCAGGCCGAGATTGTTGGTCCAGCGCAACAGCCGGGGTATTTCCCGCCGCCGCCGGGGAGCGGCCAGTTCCCAGACAGCCATGGCAATGAGGACGCCGAGAAAGAAGGACAGCCGGATGAGCGGTTCGTTTTTCAGAAGCAGGTCTGACATTGGCCGGAAATCCTTCCAAGGCGCGCGGAGATCATATACATTCAATTGCTATCTTGAATGATATAATGTAAAAACAGGCATCATGTCAATCAGTCCCAAGCAAGCCCTCTATGGGGAATTCGCAAACGTTGCCCGCGCCATCGGTCACCCGCACCGGCTGGAAATCCTTGAGCATCTGGCCCAGGGCGAAAGGGGCGTGGATGCGTTGTCGGAGCGCATCGGTCTTGCAATCGCCAACACGTCACAACATTTGCAGCGGCTGCGCAGGGCGGGCCTCGCCGTCTCCCGCCGGGACGGGAAGTTCATCTTTTATCGCCTTGCCGACGACACGGTTTTGACCCTGCTCTCGTCCCTGAGGCGGGTGGCGGAGCGCAACATTGCCGAGGTGGACCGGATCGTTCGCGGTTATTTTGCCGGGCGAGACAACATGGAGGCGGTTTCGCGTGGCGAATTGTTCGAGCGCATGCGCGCCGGGTTGGTGACTGTATTGGACGTGCGCCCCGCCGATGAATTCGCGTCCGGCCATCTGCCTGGCGCCCTCAATATTCCGCTGAACGAACTCACTGCACGGCTTGCCGAGTTCGACCCCCGGCAAGAGATCGTCGCCTACTGCCGCGGCGCCTACTGCGTGCTCTCGTTCGAGGCGGTGGCCGCATTGCGCGCCCGCGGCTTCAAGGTGCGCCGGTTGGAGGACGGACTTCCGGAATGGAAGGCAGCGGGGCTTCCGATCGAGGTGAATGCCTGATGATTGGAGAGGGAAAGAGCACGAGCAATGCGCGCCGGCGCCTGGACCACCACGTTCCACAGGGCCGGGAAGCCGACGAAATAATAATCGTCGGATTTCATGGCCGTGTTGGCGAAGGTGTAGCAGGAGACCGCCATGATCGCCGCCGCGGCGCCGATGCCCAGGGCTCCCGGCACCATCTCGAACCAGTAGACCATCAGGGCCGGCACGGCGGTGTAGTTGAAGAAGTCGATGACGTTGTCGAGGGTGCGTCCGTCGACGAAGAGGGCGAGCCCCAGCCACATGAAGGCGGCGACCGGATCGTTCTTGAGCACCGCGACCAGCGCCAGGAAGCCCGCGACGATGCCGCAAGTGGTGAAGGCATGAACCGCCCAGGCGATGGCCTTCTTCAGGTCGCGGTCGATATTGGGATGAAGTTTCGGCTTTACCGGAGAAACCCCGCACTCTTGCTCACGAGAGGCCGGACTATAGATAGCGGGCGCGCGCAAGGCAAATGTCAGGTAGCGGTTCGATTTGAATTTCCGCTTTTGACCCATACCGGACGTTTCAGAATATCATCACCTTGTCGGCCGCAACCGTCGCGGCCGCCAACT
>JANMQB010000075.1:0-2327 GCA_031370155.1 Hyphomicrobiales bacterium
TGATCGCCGAGCCCTGGGATGTGGGCCAAGGCGGCTACCGGCTCGGCCAATTTCCGCCGCGCTGGCTTGAATGGAACGACCGTTACCGCGACGATGTGCGGCGTTTCTGGCGCGGCGATCAATTTGCATTGGGCGCCCTGGCCACAAGACTTGCCGGCTCGTCCGATATCTTTGCGCCACGCCGGAGCCCATCGCGGAGTGTCAATTTTCTCGCCGCCCATGATGGCTTCACCTTGAAGGACGCCGTCACCTACCGGGTCAAAGACAATTCCGCCAATGGCGAAGGCAATCGCGACGGCAAGGCCGACGAAGCGACCTGGCCCGGCGGCGACATCCGTGCGCTGCTTGCCACCCTGTTCGTCTCGCGCGGCACGCCGATGCTGACGGCGGGCGACGAATTCGGCCGCAGCCAGCGCGGCAACAACAACGCCTATGCCCAGGACAATCATACCACTTGGCTCGACTGGAGCCGCGCCGATATTGGCTTGATTGAATTCACGGCCTCGCTAGCCCGGTTGCGCAAAAACCATCCGCTGCTGACCGGCGATAGATTTCTCACCGGCAGGAGCGCCGGCGCGGCGGACTTGCCGGACGCAATATGGCTTGGCGGCGACGGGCGCCCCATGGACTGGCATGGACCGGACGCCCGCGTTCTTGGCCTCGTCCTTGCCTCGGATGACGAACGCCTCGCCATATGGATCAACGGTCTGGCCAAGGACCGGGACGTGCCGCCAATGCCAGCGCGCGACGGTTTTGCCTGGTCGCGGGTATTCTGCTCGGCGGCGGGCAACGGCCTTCCCGCCCATTCGGTGTCGGTCTTCGCAGAACAGCGGCGGCGCATCACGGGGATTGACGATGCTGCGCTCGCCGGACTCGCCGAGGCGGCTGGCATCGAGCGTGAATTCTGGGAGGTCGACGGCACCCATCATCGCGTTTCGCCCGACACGTTGCGCATCATTCTGTCGGCCCTCGGTCTTGCCCACGCAACGACGGAGGAAGCGCACGCCTCGCGGCGGCGCCTCGATCAAACAACCAAGCCCGTTCTGGTGCGCATGGGCAAATCCGCTTTGCTCCGCGGCTCCATCGAGGCGCGCCGGCTGATCCATGTGGCTCTGGACGATGGCGGCTCATTACACTTCGAATTCGCGCCCGGCGAAGCGGCAGTCATGCCGGATTTGCCCATGGGGCGTCATCGGGCGTGGAGCGATGCAACGCCCGGCCTTGGCGAGACCATCATCGTCAGTCCGGGCGCCTGTCATCTGCCGCAGCGATTGGCCGGCGGCGCGCGGGAATTCGGCTTCGCGGCCCATCTCTACAGCCTGCGGCATGGCGGCGACGGCGGCATCGGCACGCTCGAAACCCTGCGGCGCTTCGCCGAAACAAGCGAAGCGCGGGGCGGCAAGCTCGCCGGCTTCAATCCCCTGCATCATCTGTTTCCAGCCGATCGCAACCGCGCCAGCCCCTATCAGCCGTCCGACCGCCGCTTCATCGATCCGATCTATATCGATATTGCGGCGTTGCTGACGGAATTTCCGCTGCCCAAGGCGCGAAAACTGGCAGAGACGCGGCGCGCCGCTCTGGCACGACTCGAGGATTTGCGTTTCATCGATTACCCTGAAGTGTGGAAAGAAAAGAGCGCCCTGCTCGAGGCGGCCTTCGCGGAATTTCCCGGCGATCGACGCCTCGATGCCTTTATCCGGGACGGCGGCACGATGCTGGTACGGCATGGCGCTTTCGAAACGCGGCAGGCGGGCGAATCCGCCGACGATGGGCGGCGCATCCGCTACCGCGCCTTTCTGCAATGGCTTGCCGAATTGCAACTGGCGAAGGCGGCGGAGCGCCGCAATCTCTACCGCGATCTCGCACTGGGCACCGCCTTCGACGGCGGTGAAGTGTGGGAGCAGCCGGAACTCTTCGCGCCCGGTGTGTCGCTCGGCGCACCCCCCGATCCCTTCGCCCGCCAGGGCCAGGTGTGGAACCTGCCGCCCTTCTCGCCCCTGGCGCTCGCCAAAACGGGATTTCAGCCGATCACAGATATTTTGCGCGCCAATGTGCGCCACGCAGCGGCACTGCGCATCGACCACATTCTCGGCTTTGCACGGCAGTTCTGGGTGCCGCGCGGGGCGGATGCGGCGGCCGGTGCCTATGTGCGGTGTCCGGCCGAAACTCTGATCGCGCTGACGGCAATCGAGAGCCGGCGCAGCGCCTGCATGATCGTCGGCGAAGACCTCGGCACCATTCCAGATGGCCTCCGCGAGGCGCTGGCCGCGGCCAATATCCTGTCTTATCGAGTTCTCTGGTTCGAGCGGGACGGAATTGCGTTCAAG
>JANMQB010000084.1:0-4519 GCA_031370155.1 Hyphomicrobiales bacterium
CCGTTCTGCGCCAGGTCCTTCTGGGTTTCGCTGACGCATTCGGCGAGCCGCGAGATCGGCACGCAGACATCGGTGGCGAAAGCCTCCTTTCCGGGCATCAACGCCCTGGTGGCCCAGAAGGCATCGTGCCGCGCCTGCCACAGCTTCTGGCGCTCTTCCTCCTTGGCGGCGGAGACGAACGGCCCGCCGCCTAATTCACCGGCGATGGCGGCGAAAGTCTCGGCCTGTTCCCCGGTCGAGGCCTCGCTGCCGTGGAATTCAAGAAACAGCGTCGGCGCCACCTTGAGATCGATCTTCGAATAAGCGTTGAAGGCTTTGATGTGCTCCTCGTCGACAAGCTCGATACGCGCCACCGGCAGGCCCATCTGGATCGCCTGGATAGCCGCCTGGCAGCAGGCCTCGACGCTGGGGAACGGACAGACCCCGGCAACGATGGATTCAGGGATGCCGTAGAGCTTGAGACCCACCTCGGTGATAATGCCAAGCGTACCCTCGGAGCCGACCATGAGCCGGGTGAGATCGTAACCGGCCGAGGATTTCCGGGCGCGCGAGCCGGTGCGGATCACCGCGCCATTGGCCATCACCGCGGTGACGTTGAGGACGTTCTCGCGCATGGTGCCGTAGCGCACCGCATTGGTGCCCGACGCCCGTGTCGCCGCCATGCCGCCGAGGCTCGCGTCGGCGCCGGGGTCGATGGGGAAGAACAAGCCCTTGTCACGCAAATGGGTATTGAGGGCTTTCCGCGTCACACCGGCTTCAACCCGGCAATCGAGATCGTCTGCGTTGACCGCGAGAATGCGGTCCAACTGCGACAGATCGACCGAAATGCCGCCGAAGGGGGCGGAGAAATGGCCTTCGAGAGAGGTGCCGGTGCCATAGGCGATGACCGGCACTTGATACTTGCCGCAGACGCGCACGATCTTCTGCACTTCCGCCGTTTCGCGCACGAAGGCGACAGCATCGGGGGGCGCTCCCGGATTCCAGGTCTGATCCTTGCCGTGGCTGTAGCGCACCGCCGGCGCCGTTGAAACCCGGTCGCCGAGAAATTCGCGGATTTCGGCAATCGCCTGAATTGTGCTGTTCTTGCGGTCTGGTGTAGTCATGGCCGGAAACTAGCAGGAACAGGGGAATTTGCGATGGAATTTCCGGCACCCTTCGTGGGCACGATCCAGAAGGTGGAGGATCAATGGATCGACTACAACGGCCACTTCAACATGGCCTATTACAACGTGATCTTCGACCGCTGCGGCGACGAGGCATTTGCGCTCGTGGGCCTCGGCCCCGAATATGTGAAAGCCGCCAACTGTTCCTTCTTCACGTTAGAGGCCCATGTCACCTATGTGCGCGAACTGCATGCCGGCGACCGAGTGCGGGTGACGGCGCAGTTCCTCGACTACGACGCCAAGCGCGTGCATTATGTGCAGGAGATGTTCCACGCCGATGAAGGCTGGATTGCCTGTGTCACCGAGAACATCGTCATGCATGTCGACATGACGGCCAAGAAATCCGCCGCCTTTCCGCCCGACGTGCTGGACAAGGTCAAGGCCATGCACGAGGCTCACAAGCATTTGCCTGTGCCGCCGCAAGTGGGCCACAGGATCGGGATTCCGCGCGCAAAATAGTTTTTCGATCGTCACATCGCCGCAATATTCTCGGCGCATTTCGTCTCCATAGTTGAGTCGGCAGAAACGAAGGAGGCGGAACATGATGAACGGCGGTTACGACCGGTTCGCGGATGCGCTGGTCTTCGTCCATGGCCCCCGGGCCGAGGCGGAGGCGGCGCTGCACGCTGTACTCTGCGAGACGTCCGGCGATGCCAAAACGGCCGAAACCTGGCGTAGGGTGCAGTCCACCCTGGCGGCAATGAATCGGAAAGAGGCGGCCTGAATTTCGCATTGGCGCCGATCCGTTGCTATATAGGCATCGAGGATTCGCAAAACCCGATGCCCGCAAAACCGATCGATATCGGCGATTTCGACGACGAAGCAGCGCCCGCGCCGATAAAGCCGGGGAGCCTATCGGCGCGGGCCCTGGCCAATGCCGAACCGCCCTATCTCAAGGGCCTGAACCCGGAGCAGCGCGCCGCTGTCGAAACTACCGACGGCCCCCTCTTGGTGCTGGCCGGCGCCGGCACCGGCAAGACCCGGGTTCTGACCACCAGGCTTGCCCATATCCTCGCCACCGGCAAGGCCTGGCCCAGCCAGATTCTCGCCGTCACCTTCACCAACAAGGCGGCGCGCGAGATGAAGGAGCGCATCGGCGCGCTGATCGGCGGTGTGGTCGAGGGCATGGCCTGGCTCGGCACCTTCCATGCCATCGGCGTCAAGATTTTGCGCAGGCATGCCGAGCTTGCCGGTCTCAAATCGAGCTTCTCGATCCTCGATACCGACGACCAGATCAGGCTCCTGAAACAGCTTCTCGAGGCCCATGACATCGACGAGAAGCGCTGGCCCGCCCGCCAGCTCGCTGCCCTGATCGACGGCTGGAAAAATCGTGGGCTGACACCCGATCGCGTGCCGGCGGGCGAGGCCCATGGCTTCGCCAATGGCATGGGGGCCAAGCTCTACGGCGAATACCAGCAGCGCCTCAAGGTGGTGAATGCCGCCGATTTCGGCGATCTGCTGCTCGAAGTCCTTCGCATCTTCCAGGAGCATCCCGATGTGCTCAAGGACTACCAGCGCCGCTTCAAATACATGCTGGTCGACGAATACCAAGACACCAACGTGGCGCAGTATCTGTGGCTCCGGCTGCTCGCCCAGGGCCACAGGAACATCTGCTGCGTGGGCGACGACGACCAGTCGATCTATGGCTGGCGCGGCGCCGAGGTCGACAACATCCTGCGTTTCGAGAAGGATTTTCCCGGCGCCAAAGTGATCCGCCTTGAGCGCAATTACCGCTCGACGCCGCATATTCTGGGTGCAGCTTCGGGCCTCATCGCCAGGAACGAAAGCCGCCTCGGCAAGACGCTGGTGACCGACCGCGACGATGGCGAGCCCGTCACCGTACGCTCCCACTGGGACGGCGACGAAGAAGCCCGCGCCATCGGCGACGACATCGAAAGCCTGCAAAGCAAGGGCGAGAAGCTCGATGACATGGCGATCCTGGTGCGCGCCTCCTTCCAGATGCGCGCCTTCGAGGACCGCTTCATCACGCTGGGCCTTCCCTATCGGGTGGTCGGCGGGCCCCGCTTCTATGAGCGCGCCGAAGTCCGCGATGCGCTCGCCTATTTCAAGGTGACGGCCGCGCCCGACAACGATCTCGCTTTCGAGCGCATCGTCAATGTGCCGAAACGCGGCATCGGCGATACTTCGGTCAGGCGCATGCATCAATTCGCGCGCGCCCAGGGTGTTTCGCTCTACCGCGCCGCACAGGCGCTGATCGCCACCGATGAACTGCCCAACAAGACCCGCACCGCGCTCCGCACGCTTCTCGAAAGCTTCGGCCGCTGGCGCGAGAAACTCGCCGGTCTTCGGCACACGGAGCTTGCCGAGATCGTCCTCGACGAGTCGGGCTATACCGGGATGTGGCAGAACGACAAGAGCCCGGAGGCGCAGGGCCGGCTCGAAAACCTCAAGGAGCTGGTCCGCTCCATGGCCGAGTTCGAGAACATGGCGGGCTTTCTCGAGCATATCGCGCTGGTCATGGATCGGGACAGCGGCAAGGCCGAGGACAAGGTCAACATCATGACCCTGCATTCGGCCAAGGGGCTTGAATTCGGCACCGTATTCCTGCCTGGCTGGGAGGAAGGCCTGTTCCCGCACCAGCGCGCCCTCGACGAGAAGGGCCGCGCCGGCCTGGAGGAAGAGCGCCGCCTTGCCTATGTCGGCATAACCCGCGCCAAGCGCCGCGCCACCATTTCCTTCGCCCAGAACCGCCGCGTCCACAACATGTGGCAGTCGGGCCTGCCGTCGCGCTTCGTCGATGAATTGCCCGAAGGCTTCGTCGCGGTGGCGCCCATGTCGACCAGCTATGGCGGCCATGGGCTCGGGAGCTATGGCGCCAGCCGTTTCGACGAGCGCCAGCCCTTCGCCAACAGCTATGCCACACCCGGCTGGCAGCGCGCCCAGCAACGCTGGGCCAAGGGCGACAGCGCCCGCTCGACGCCGCATTTCATCGAAGGCGAAATGACGGCGCGCGAAACCGAAGGCGGCGGCTTCGCGGCGGGCGAGCGCGTCTTCCACCAGAAATTCGGCTATGGCAGCATCCGCAGCGTCGACGGCAACAAGCTCACCATCGAATTCGAAAAGGCCGGTGAAAAGCGGGTCCTCGATTCATTCGTCGAGCGGACGTGAATACTTTCGGACGATTAACGGAAATGAAGAACGTCCGCACAAATTACTCCGCAAAAAGATGATTACGCCGGGAGCTCCGGTTTCGTGGATCGCTTCGGGCCGATCCGGGCCGCATATTCAGTTTTCAAACAGCGGTGGGCTTCAGCCATAGCTTCGCCCTTGGTGGAAGCAGTTATTCTGCTTCCGGGGGGTCGTTCCTTCCCTTTTGGCAAAGAGAAGGGTTGCGC
>JANMQB010000144.1:0-3425 GCA_031370155.1 Hyphomicrobiales bacterium
CGTTGGCCGCCTCGCGGGCCGCCGCGGTGGCGACCGCGAAGACTTGTTTGGCGCCGATCTGGCGGGTCAGGGCGCGAAAGCGGCGGAGCGCCGCGAAGGCCCGCACCATGCCCTCCTCGCTCAGCCTGCCGGTGATCGCCACGCCCTTGCCAAGGCCGCAGAGGATTTTCTCGTTGAACACCGGGGTGGGCGAACGGCGCAGCCCGTCATAGACGACGAGGCGGACCGAGTTCGAGCCGATATCGACCACCGCCACGGGGCGGTATTTCTGCGGCTCGGTACGGAAGCCACTATGCCAACTCACTTGCGGGCCCGGGATTTCTTTTTCTGGCTGACGATTTCCGGCGGCAGACTAGCCTTGACGGAGCGGCCGCGTCCAGAGAGCGATGGGTTATCCATGAAATATTGGTGGGCGTTGAAGGGCTCCTCGTCGGGGCCGGGCACGATGCGGCGCGATGAGCCGTCGGCCAGGAGTTCCCAGCTCTGCTGGTTGTCCTTGAAGTTGGCGATCATGATCTGGTCGAGAATCTGCTCGTGGACGGTGGGGTTCTCGATCGGAATCAGGGTTTCGACGCGGCGGTGCAGATTGCGCGGCATCCAGTCGGCCGAACCGATATAGACAAGGGCCTTGTTGTGGGGCAGCGCCTGGCCGGCGCCGAAGCAGACGATGCGCGAATGCTCTAGGAAGCGGCCGATGATGCTTTTCACCCGGATGTTTTCGGAGAGGCCCGGAACGCCGGGGCGCAAGCAGCAGATGCCGCGCACCACGAGATCGATCTGCACGCCGGCATTGCTCGCCTTGTAGAGCGCGTCGATGATGCCGGGATCGACGAGCGAATTGACCTTGGCCCAGATCTGGCCAGTGCGGCCTGCTTGCGCGTGGGCGATTTCCGCGTCGATGTGTTCGAGCAGGCGGGTCTTGAGATTGATTGGCGACAGCGCCAGCTTCTCGAGGTCCTCGGGCTGGGCGTAGCCGGTGATGAAATTGAAGAGCCGCGCCGCATCGCGGCACAGCGCCGGATCGCAGGTGAAGAAGGAGAGGTCGGTATAGATTTTGGCGGTGACCGGGTGATAGTTGCCGGTGCCGTAATGCACGTAGCTCCGCATCTGGCCGGCCTCGCGGCGCACCACCATCGAGACCTTGGCATGGGTCTTGAGCTCGATGAAGCCGAACACCACCTGGACGCCGGCCCGCTCGAGATCGCGGGCCCACTGGATGTTGGCCTCCTCGTCGAAGCGGGCCTTGAGCTCAACCAGCGCCGTCACCGATTTGCCGGCCTCCGCTGCTTTGGCAAGGGCCGCCACGATGGGCGAATGCTTCGAGGTGCGGTACAGCGTCTGCTTGATCGACACCACGTCGGGGTCGTTGGCGGCCTGCAGCACGAACTGCACAACGACGTCGAAGGATTCGTAAGGGTGGTGGACGATGATGTCCTTCTGGCGGATGGCCGCGAAGCAGTCGCCGCCGTGGTCGCGGATGCGCTCGGGAAAGCGCGCCACATAGGGCTTGAACTTGAGATCGGGGCGCTCGTCGAGAATGAGCTGGGTGGTGTCGGAATAGCCGACCAACCCATCGCAGGTGACGATGGCATCGGCGGGCGCGTCGACTTCGGCGGCGATGAAGTTGCGCAAAGGCGCGGGGCAGCCGGCGTCCACTTCCATGCGGATCACCAGGCCGCGGCGGCGGCGTTTGAGCGCGCTTTCGAACAGCCGCACCAGGTCCTCGGCCTCTTCCTCGATTTCGAGGTCGCTGTCGCGGACGATGCGGAGGAGGCCCCGGCCCAGCACCTCGTAGCCCGGAAACAGCCGGGGAATGAAGAAGCCCAGCATGTTCTCCAGCGAAATGAAGCGGGCGCCAGTCACACCCTCGGCGGCGGGAAGGCGGATGAAGCGTTCGAGCTGCTGCGGGATGGGCAAGAGCGCGTTCATGGTGCCGCCGTCGCGGCGGCGCTTCAAGTCCAGCGCGATGATGAAGCCGCGGTTGGGGATGAAGGGAAAGGGATGGGCCGGATCGATGGCGATGGGTGTGACCACCGGCAGCACCTGGTCGAGGAAGCGGATATCGAGCCACTGCCGCTCGGCGGGCTCGAGACCGGCGGCGTCGACGATGGCGATGCCGTTCTCCGCGAGTTCCTCCTTCAACTGCAGCCAGCGGCGGTCCTGCTCGGCGGTCAACTCCTGGGCGAGCTTGCGGATGCGCTCGAGCTGCTCGGCGGGGGTGAGCCCGTCCTCGCTGAGTTCGACCACGCCTTCGCGCATCTGGCCGGCCAGCCCCGCCACCCTGACCATGAAGAATTCGTCGAGATTGTTGCCGGAGATCGACAGGAAGCGCAGGCGCTCGAGGAGCGGATGGTTGAGGTTCCGCGCCTCCTCGAGCACCCGCATGTTGAAGACCAGCCAGGAAATCTCCCGGTTGATGAAGCGCGCCGGATCGGCGAGCCCGATGGGGCCCACGGCGGGGAGCGGCGACATTTCATTCATTGCGGCACTCAGGAATTTCGTCCATTGGCATGATATATTACGCGCTTGTGACCATTCGGTGAATAGGCACTTGAATGGGCGTTAACGGGTAAGTTTGAGTTTCCGCTTTGGATCAGAGACGGAAGTGCGCAACTTCAGTCATTCGCAGAATGGAGGGCGTTATGGAATAGGCGGGTTTGGCGAGGCCTCTACGGTTCCCTGAACACTCGACGCCTCGCGGTCTCTGCCGTAAGGGATCTGCGTCCGCTTCAATCGGAGCCGTTGTCCATGACTACCCATCACTTCTCGCCAACTCTCTTCTACAACACCATCGGCGGCCATGAGTCGGCGCTCGCTATTGCAGATGGCGATACGGTCGTGGCCGAAACCGTCGATGCTCACGGCTTTGACTCTCAGGGCCTGAAACGGGCCGACAGACCCAATCCGATGACCGGGCCGGTCTTTGTGTCAGGCGCGGAACCTGGCGACGCACTTCTCGTCCGCATCGAGCGCGTCACCATGACCCGGCCCACTGGCTGGACCTTCCAAGTGCTCAGCCCCACGGTCGTTAACCCCGGTGCCGTGCCGCGCTTTCCCGACCGCGAAAAGACGGAATGGCTAATCGACATTGTGGGCGGCACAGCCCGGCTCAAGAACCCGCCCGCCGCTTTGCGCGACTGGTCCGTAGCCGTGGAACCGATGATCGGCTGCTTCGGAGTGGCCCCCGCGATGGGCCAGGCGATCTCGACTGCCACCAGCGGCCCGTACGGCGGCAACATGGACTATCGCGGCTTCGGTACGGGCGTAGAAGTGACGTTTCCGGTCTCCGTGCCGGGCGGGTTATTCTTCCTTGGCGACGTTCATGCAGCGCAAAGCGATGGCGAAATTGTCGGCACTGGAATTGAGACTGCGGCTGAAGTCCAATTCACGGTGCGTGTTCTGAAGAAGAAGCAGATCGGCTGGCC
>JANMQB010000174.1:0-6466 GCA_031370155.1 Hyphomicrobiales bacterium
ATTCGCCGCGGGCGATGTGCAGATCCACGTCTGCGGCGAGACTGGTGAGGTCAAGCACACATTCACCCTCGACGAATTGCTGCCCGCCGCATTTGGGCCGGAGCATCTGGAATAACAATTGCAAATTATACAATTAATTCGTATTATATGCATCAGAGGAATTGACAATGAAACAGTTCTCGACCGGGGAGCTTGTCCGGCGGCTCGGGGATGTCACCCACGCAGCAACTCAAGCTCCCGTCACCATCACGCAACACCGCAAGCCGCGCTTCGTCATGATGAGCGTGGAGGCCTATCAGGCGCTTCACGAGCGGCCGAAGGATCCGCGGCTTGCGATCCGTACCAGCGAAACGCCCAAGGAAATTGCCGATTGGCTCCTGCCCGAACTGGAAAAGTTTGCCAAGGACGAAGGCGGGTATGACGATGACGGGAGCCCGAATCCTCCTTGACAAATCACCAGACGCGGCTCGACCCAGCGTTATGAATTTGAATTTGCCCGAAGCCGGATCGGTATTTCACTATCCCTATTTATGGAGCCACGAGAAAGCAAAGGGTGTCGAGAATCCAAAGGACCGCACGGTCTGCCTCGTCTTAAGGAGCAAGGATGAATTCGGCAACGATCATCTGATCATTCTGCCGATTAGCGATCATCGACCCGAATCTCCCAATGACGCAGTCTTCGTACCGGACATCGAGAAACGCCGCGCAGGACTCGATGTGGGCCGCGCGGCCTATGTTCACGTCAACGACTACAATATAGATATCCTGCAGAAGTCCTGGAATTACGATCCCAAAGTGAAAAGGCTAGGACGCTTCGGGAAGGCATTCACCCGAAAGATCGCCGCAACTTTGGCCAAAGCAATCAAGGCAGGTCAATCGGCGCGGATCGATCGGACATGACATGGAGAACTCGTTGACAATGAACCCGCTCAGTCAGCGGTTGGGATCGCGCGCACCGAAGACGGCGATCATCCTCGGCTCGAGTCTTGGCCCTGTCGCCGATGCGGTGACGGGCAGGCTGGAAATTCCCTATGGCGAGCTGCCGGGCTTTCCGGTGCCGAAGATTTCCGGCCATGCCGGCAAGCTGGTGGCGGGCAGTCTCGGCGGCAAGGAAGTAGCGATGCTGCAGGGCCGCGCCCACCCCTATGAGAGCGGCAACGCGGCAGTGATGCGGCCGGCCATCGAGATGCTGAAAGGTGCCGGCATCGAGACGCTGATCCTCACCAATGCGGCGGGCTCGCTCGACGCCAAGATGCGCGCCGGGTCGATCATGTTGATCGAGGATCACATCAATTTCTCCGGCATGAACCCGCTGATCGGCCAGCCCGGCGATGAGAACTTCGTGGCCCTGACCGATGCCTATGATGCGCAATTGCGTAAAAGTCTGCAGCGCGCGGCGAAGGCGGAGAAAATCAAGCTCCATGGCGGCGTCTATGTCTGGTTCTCGGGCCCCTCCTTCGAGACGCCGGCCGAAATCCGCATGGTGCGCAAATGGGGCGGCACGGCGGTCGGCATGTCGACGGTGCCGGAAGCGATTCTCGCCCGCCGGCTCGGCCTCAGGGTCGCCGGGCTTTCGGTGATCACCAATCTCGGCGCCGGGATGGAAGGCGCAAATCCCAACCATGACGAGACGAAACGCGAGGGCGCCAAGGCGGCGGAGCGCATGACAAGGTTGCTCGGCCGCTTCTTTGCGGATCACCGCTGATGTTGCCGCAGGAACTGATCCGCAAGAAGCGCGACGGGCTGGCGCTCAGCCGCGACGAGGTCAAGGACTTCATCGCCGGCCTGACATCGGGAGCGATTTCCGAAGGCCAGGTGGCGGCCTTCGCCATGGCGGTGTTCTACAGGGGCATGAGTGCCGAGGAAGCCGTGGGGCTGACGCTTGCCATGCGCGATTCCGGCACGGTGCTCGCCTGGGATCTGCCGGGCCCCGTCGTCGACAAGCATTCGACCGGCGGCATCGGCGACAATGTCTCGCTGATGCTGGCGCCGATGCTGGCGGCCTGCGGCTGTTATGTGCCGATGATCTCGGGCCGCGGCCTCGGCCATACCGGCGGCACCCTCGACAAGCTCGACGCGATCCCCGGCTATGCGATCCAGCCCGATCTCGCCCGCTTCCGCAAGGTGGTGCAAGAGGCGGGTGCCGCGATCATCGGCCAGACCGCCGATCTCGCCCCCGCCGACAAGCGCCTCTATGGCATCCGCGACGTGACGGCGACGGTCGAATCCGTGCCGCTGATCACCGCCTCGATCCTGTCGAAGAAACTGGCGGCGGGCCTCGACTATCTGGTGCTCGATGTCAAGACCGGCTGCGGCGCCTTCATGGCAAAGAAGAAGGATGCGGTCGTCCTGGCGAAGAGTCTGGTGCGTGTCGCCAATGGCGCAGGGCTCAAGACCAGCGCGCTGATCACCGATATGGACGAGCCCTTGGCCTCCGCCGCCGGCAATGCGGTCGAGGTGCGCAATGCCGTCGATTATCTGATAGGCGCCCATCGCGACGCGCGGCTCAATGAGGTGACGCTGGCGCTGGGTGCGGAACTCCTGGTGCTGTCGAAGCGCGCCGCCAATGCCAAGGCCGCGCGCGCCATGCTGGAGCAGACGCTGTCTTCAGGTGCTGCGGCGGAACGCTTCCAGCGCATGGTATCGGCACTCGGCGGGCCGCACGATTTGATCGACCGGCCGGAAGCGCATTTGCCGAAGGCGCCGGTTATCCGGCCGGTCTTCGCCAAGAAGGTGGGCCAAGTGCAGGCGATCGATACCCGCGGGCTCGGCCTTGCGGTCATCGAATTGGGCGGTGGCCGCCGCGTGGCCGGCGACCGGATCGATCATGCCGTGGGATTGACGGCACTCGCCGGCAAGGGTGCCAGTCTATCGAAGGATTTGCCGCTCGCCATGATTCACGCGCGCGACGATGCGGGCTTCGAAAGGGCTTTGGAGATCGTGCGGAAGGCCTATGTTCTGGGCAAGGCGCGTCGCAAGTCGCCCGTCGTGCTGCAGCGCATCGGGCCATCGGTGAGATGACCAGGGCCTTTCTCTTCATTCTCGACTCATTCGGCGTGGGCGGCGCGCCCGACGCAGGCGAGTTCGGCGACGCGGGATCGAACACGCTCGGCCATATTGCCGAGACAATGGATTTGAAGCTGCCCAATATGGCCTCGCTGGGCTTGGGCCTGGCGGCCCTACTGGCCTCGGGCCGCGATCCGCTGGGCGGCACCCAACTCACGGGACAATGGGGCTGTGCCGAGGAAATTTCCCACGGCAAGGACACGCCGTCGGGCCATTGGGAAATCGCCGGCGTGCCGGTGCTGTTCGACTGGGGCTATTTCCCGCACACGATCCCGACTTTTCCGCAAGCCCTGACCGATGAACTCGTCGCCCGCTGCAATCTCCCCGGTCTTCTCGGCAACAAGCATGCCTCGGGGACCGAGATCATCGCCGAACTCGGCGAGGAACATGTACGGAGCGGCAAGCCGATCATTTACACGAGTGGCGACTCGGTCATTCAGATCGCCGCCCATGAGCAGAGCTTCGGCCCCGCCCGTCTCTATGAGGTCTGCAAGGTGGCGCGCGAGCTTTCCTACCCGCTCAATATCGGCCGCGTCATCGCCAGGCCATTCGTGGGCAAGACCGCGAGGGATTTCACCCGCACCGGCAACCGCAAGGACTATTCGGTGTTGCCGCCATCGCCGACGTTGCTCGATCTGCTCAGCAAGGCGGGGCGCGAGGTGATCAGCATCGGCAAGATCGGCGATATCTATGCCCATTCCGGAACCGGGCGCGAGGTGAAGGCCACCGGCAACGCGGCGCTTGTGGACACAACGCTCAAGGAGATGCCGTCACTCGAGGACGGCGGCTTGCTGATGACCAATTTCGTCGATTTCGACATGCTCTACGGCCACCGCCGCGACGCCGCCGGCTATGGCAGGGCACTGGAATATTTCGATGCGAGGCTGCCGGAACTCAAGGCGCAATTGCGCAAAGGCGATATTATGATTCTCACCGCCGACCACGGCTGCGATCCCACCTGGAAGGGCACCGATCATACCCGCGAATGCGTGCCGGTCCTCAGTTACGCGCCGGGCCTAGCGCCGGGCCCGATCGGCCGCCGCAAGAGCTTCGCCGATATCGGCCAGGCCGTCGCCCGGCATCTGGCCATCGCACCTCTGGGCGCCGGAACCGCCTGGTGAGGGCGCCGCCTCTCAGTCCGAGCGTTTGAGCACTGCCTGCAGCACATTGCGCACGCCGATGGCACCGACGAAGCATTCGTTATCGTCGAAGAGTGCGACGGGCGCCGTGTCGGCATTGTGCATGGCGAGCATGACGGTCTTGAGCGATGTGCCGGGCCGCGCCCAATAGACAGGCCGCGTACCCTCGGCGATCGGCTTTTCGACATCGGTGCATGGCACCCAGGTCGCCTTCTTCCTGTCGCGCTCGGCCTCGATGACCTTCCGGTTCTTGTCGAGCTTGAATCGCGTCGTTTTGCGCTTGTCGAGCCACACCCAACCATCGTTCGTGCTTTCAAGTTCGTGGATGGATCGCATCACGTTCCACGCCGTGAGCACGCTCAACGGATTCACATTGGCGATGAACTCGCGCACGTAGTCGTTGGCGGGCCTGAGCACGATGTCTTCCGGTGACCCGGATTGCACGATGCGCCCGCCTTCCATGATGGTGATGCGGTTGCCGATCTTGAGGGCCTCTTCGAGATCGTGGCTGACGAAGACGATGGTCTTCCTGAGCGATTTCTGCAGTTGCAGCAGTTCATCCTGCAGCTTGGTTCGGATCAATGGATCGAGTGCGGAGAAGGGCTCGTCCATCAGCAGGATCGGCGCTTCGGTGGCAAAGGCGCGTGCCAGCCCGACGCGCTGCTGCATGCCGCCCGACAGCTCATGCACATATTTGTTGGCCCACTGTTCGAGGCCGACGAGATGCAGCTGGCGGCTGACGCGCTCATTGCGTTCGGCGTCCGGAATGCCGGCCAGTTCAAGGCCGAAGCCCGCGTTCTCCCGCACCGTGCGCCATGGCAGAAGCGCGAATTGCTGGAACACCATGGCGACTTGATGCTGGCGTACCCGACGCAGGGTCTCTTCATTGCAAATGACGACGTCAACCATCCGGTTGCCGTCTTTCACCAGAACCTCGCCGCGGGTCACCTTGTTGAGGCCGTTGACGGCGCGCAGCAGCGTCGATTTGCCGGAGCCGGAAAGGCCCATGAGCACGGAAATCTCACCCTCATTGACCGTGAGGCTGGCGCCCGCGGCGCCGAGCACGGCACCGGTCCTGGCGAGAATGTCAGCCCGGCTCACTCCGGCGTCGACCATCGCCAGGGCTTCTCTGGTGTCCTTGCCAAATATGATGTCGACGTTTTTGAATTCGACGGCGACGCTCATTTCTTGTCTGCCGATTTGAAGGCAAGGGCGCGGTCAAGCACGATGGCGAGAATGACGATCGCCAGTCCGGCTTCGATGCCGAGCGGAATATTGCGGTTGGCCAGCGCCTTGTTGACCGGATTGCCGAGGCTGGGCGCGCCGATCAAGGTGGCGAACACCACCATCGACAGAGACAGCATGATGCATTGGGTAAGGCCCGCCATGATCGATGGCAGGGCTGCCGGCAATTCCACTTTCCACAGCAGTTGGCGCTTGGTGGCGCCGAAACTTTCGCCCGCTTCCAGCATCGGCTTGGGGATCGAGGTGAGACCCAGATGGGTCATGCGTACCGGTGCGGGCATGGCGAAGATGATGGTGACGATCAGCGCCGGAGCGGCGCCAAGGCCGAAGAGAATGAGTATGGGGATGAGATAGACGAAGGTCGGCATGGTCTGCATCAGGTCGAGCACCGGCTGGGTCACGCGCCACACCCGCGGCTTGTGTGCCGCCCAGATGCCGATGGGCACCCCGATGACCATCGACAGCGCGGTAGCGGCGACAACCAGCACCAGCGTCTGCACGGTTTCCTTCCACAGGCCCTGATTGATGATGAACAGGAGCCCGATCAGCGTTGCAAGCGCCAGGGCTCGGGACCTTCGCAGCCAATAGACACCGCCCGCCAACGCGATGGCGAGAATGACCGGCGGGATTTGCAAGAGCACGAAGGTGGTGCCCTCGACGCTCCATTCCAGCACGGCGGAAAGGCCATCGAAGAACCACTGGAAATAGGTGACGATGAAATCGATAAACGCCTTGCCCCATGGGCCTACCGGAATCTTGTAGGAGGCAATCAGCTTTGAAACCGGATCCATCGTGCCTTCCCCCTCGGAAATGTAGGCGGCCCCGTCAGATCGGTTCCGAAATAGGCACCGTCCGCTTCTTAGGCCGTAGACTTTAAATCAAGCTAGCTGACTTTCCGGCGAAGGCAAACTGCTTCGCCGGAAAGAAATGTTGGGAACTCAAAATCCGTGTGGACTACTTGGCAAGTGCTGCCGAGACGGCCGCTGCTGCATCGCCGCCATCGAAAGTGGTGACAC
>JANMQB010000192.1:0-2071 GCA_031370155.1 Hyphomicrobiales bacterium
GCCATGGCGCTGTTCGTCCGCGTCATGGTGGGTCCCTTCGCCGGCATTGTCCCCGACTGGCAGCAGATCCTGGTCTTCGTCTCGATCGCCTCCATGGTGCTCGGCGCCTTCGCGGCAATCGGCCAGAGCAACATCAAGCGGCTGCTTGCCTATTCCTCGATCGGGCACATGGGCTTTGCGCTGGTGGGCCTCGCCTCGGGCAGTGCCGAAGGCGTGCGCGGCGTCATCATCTACATGATGATCTATCTGATCATGACGCTCGGCGTCTTCGCCTGCGTGCTGGCGATGCGGCGCCAGGGCCGCCATGTCGAGGAGATCGCCGATCTGGCGGGGCTGGCCCGCAACGACAAGGCGCTGGCCTTCGTGATCGCCATGCTGATGTTCTCGCTCGCCGGCATTCCGCCGCTCGCCGGCTTCTTCGCCAAGTATTTCGTCTTCCTCGCCGCCATCAAGGCGGGGCTCGTGACACTTGCGGTGATCGGCGTCATCGCCAGCGTGGTCGGCGCCTATTATTATCTGCGCATCGTCAAGCTCATTTACTTCGACGAGCCGGCCGAAGCTTTCGACACCATGGATGGCGAAGTGAAGCTGGTCGCCTATGCGTCGGGCGCCTTCATCTTGCTCTTCGCACTTTTCGCGCAGCCGCTGGCTGAACTGGCGGGCGCTGCGGCGCAGTCGCTCTATTGAAACTGCCGCCCGGCCATCGCCTCGTTCATTTCGAGCGGATCGATTCTACCAATGCGGAAGCGCGCCGTCTGGCGGAGGCTGGCGAGCCCGGACCCCTGTGGCTGTGGGCCGGCGAGCAGACGGCGGGCCGCGGACGGCTTGGCCGCTCCTGGGTGTCGGAACCGGGCAATCTCTATGCAACGCTCTTATTTTCAACCTCTGCCCCCGCCGCGGCTGCCGGGCAGGCGGGTTTTGCAGCGGCGGTCGCCGTCCATGAAGTGGCCCAGCGGCTGTTGCCCGATGCCGATATCATGCTCAAATGGCCCAATGACGTGCTCATCGACGGCGCAAAATTCTGTGGACTGCTCGCGGAAATCGTCGGTTACACCAGCAACACCATGGCGCTCGGCTGCGGCCTCAATGTGGCCTCGGCGCCAACGGGAACGCCCTATCCAGTGACCTGTCTTTCGCGCCATGGGCCGAGAACTGGGGTCGAAACCCTGTTCGAGTTGCTGGCCGACTCTATCTGGAACTGGCTGACGGTGTGGGACGAGGGCAGGGGCTTTGCCCGCATTCGCGAGGCCTGGCTTCAGCGCTGCGCCGGATTGGGCCGGGCGATCTCGCTCCAGAGCGGAAATACTTTGACCGGGGGCGTCTTTCGCGGCTTGGCCGAGGACGGCGCCTTGATCCTCGGACTGCCGGGCGGTAGGCAAAGAACCATTCATGCGGGTGATGTGCGCTTTGCGGCAAGCGGCGATCCCGGCGGGCAGGGCCGATGAACGCCAAGAAGAAATACGATCACAAGAACGATCTGGTGCTGCTCGCCTTGGGCGGCATCGGCGAAATCGGCATGAATTGCTACTGCTATGGTGTCGGCCCCGCCGACGATCGCGAGTGGCTGATGGTCGATTTGGGCGTCAAATTCGGCGAGGACTCCGAGCCCGGCATCGACGTGGTGCTGCCGGATATCTCCTTCATCGCCGGCGACCGCCGCAATCTCTCCGGCCTCGTGCTCACCCACGCCCACGAGGATCATCTGGGCGCGGTCGCCTGGCTGTGGCCGCAGCTTCGCTGCCCGGTCTATTGCACGCCGTTTGCCGCCGAAATCCTCAAACTCAAGCTCAAGGAAGCGGGGCTCGACGAAGACGTGCCGGTCCGCATCCAGGCGGTGGGCAGCCGCTTCAAGGTGGGATCGTTCGAGCTCGAATTCATCGCCGTCACCCATTCGATCCCCGAGCCCACCGCGCTGCTGATCGAAACCAGGCAGGGCCGCATCCTCCATTCCGGCGACTGGAAGATCGACCGCAAGCCGGTTCTGGGCGCCGGCATGGATGAGAAGCGCCTGCGCGAAATCGGCGAGGCGGGCGTCGATGTGCTGGTTTGCGACTCGACCAATGTGCTGCGC